>NZ_JACFPU010000003.1:0-294122 GCF_016101825.1 Gilliamella sp. B14384G12
CTGCGTTTTTCTCTTCGGGTTAAATTGATTGTCATTATTGTTACCTTTTTTTATTGTTGGTTTATCATAACAATGACCTTATAAAATTGGTACTAATTAGTGTAGCCTATCCATTTTAATCCTTATACCGAAAAAGAAGCATTACTACGCATCGATCAGTATGGAAAAGAATTGGTAGAAAAACGTCATGTTAAGCTTGATGGTTATCTATTTGATGATGGTTGGGATAACTTAAAAGGTAACTGGGGATTTGGCAGCAATTTTCCTGACGAATTTAATAAACTAAAAAGTGCTTCAGAAAAATATCATGCTGCATTGGGTATATGGTTGTCACCATGGGGTGGCTATAACAAACCACGAGATACTCGTGTTAAAAATGCATCTGAATTTGGTTATGAAACAATGGATGGCAAATTGGCACTATCAGGGCCTAAATATTATGCTAATTTTCATAAACGTATTATTGAGTTAATTAATCAGCAAAATATCAGTATGTTTAAACTTGATGGCACAGGTAATGCTGATAAGGTTATTGCAGGTAGTGAATTCACCAGTGATTTTGATGCTGCTATACATCTCATTAAAGATATGCGCAGTGCTAATCCTAACTTGTATGTCAATCTAACAACAGGTACACAAGCCACACCATCTTGGTTGTTTTATGCTGATTCCATCTGGCGGGGAGGAGATGATGTTAACTACTATGGTCCAGGTACAAAAGTTCAGCAATGGTTGACTTATCGTGATGCGGAAACCTATCGTTCAATTATTATGAAAGGTCCTTTATTTCCATTAAATTCGTTAATGTTACATGGCATTGTCTATGCTAAACAGGCCAAACATCTACAAAAAGAGAGCGACACTGATTTTGCTGATCAAGTCTGGAGTTATTTTGCAACGGGTACTCAACTGCAAGAAATGTATATAACGCCTGAATTACTTTCAACTACAAATTGGGATACTTTGGCTAAAGCAGCGATCTGGGCGCGTGATAATCAACATGTATTATTTGATACACATTGGATTGGACAAGATCCTACCAAATTAGCTGTTTATGGTTGGGCAGGTTGGTCAAGTGATAAATCAATTATTACGTTACGTAATCCGTCTGATAAACAGCAAGTTTACTATCTTGATTTACAAAATGATTTAGAACTACCTACTAATGCCGTTCAACATTTTCAAATCAATATTGATTATATGAGCCAATCTCATGCAGATAAACCAGCCACAATTGACAAAACTGCAATGATAACATTAGCGCCATTTGAGACAGTGATCATGTCTTTAACGCCTCAGTAATCATAAAACACCTTATCTTACTTTGTTAAGGTAAGGTGTTATCTTTGAGCGATTAAATAGAGTATTAATTAAACTTGAAAAATTAGTAATTAAACAATAATAGATACATTAGATTATCAACAATCGTTAATAACCAATTTATATACATCGACAACCTAGAAAAATCCTACAACAATTTGATTACAGCCAACAAAGAGTGAACAGCCATTTATATTCTATAAAAAGGTTTGGCTAGTAAACAAAGTAAATAAAAATTCACAATTTGCCTATTAAATTAGCAGATTATTCAGTTATCTTTAATCAGACAAGTTAACGTCGGCTTTTCTTCTGGCAAGGTAGATAGCTTTATGATTATCATTAGCCCAAGTAATAAGAGCATTCATGGGTTTTAAAAATGATTGCCCTAAATCGGACAAAGCATATTCAACACGGGGAGGGGCTTCGGCATAGATGGTTCGAATAATATAGCCATCTTTTTCGAGTTTTTTTAATGTTCGCGAAAGCATTTGCCGAGAAATATCATTAATTTCTTTATGCAAGACACTAAAACGTATTGTTCGGTTTTCAAGGGTTTTTAAAATTAATAAGCTCCATTGGTCACCGATTCTATCAAGCACATCACGAATCGGGCAGGGATGATCAAATTGGATCGACGTATCATCAAATAGTTTGGTCATTTTAACTCTATTTTCTAGTAATAATTAGATAAGTCACACCGATGTGACCTAGTTACATTCAGGTTACTTATTGTTTTAGTTCAATTTTATTGTTAACATTTAATAAGTCTACATTATAGACTAATACAAATTGATTGCACAGATTTTTGAGTTTAATTGACTATTTAGGAGTGGATATGAGTATATTAAAAAACAGTATTGTAGCAATATCATTATTATTTATAACAACTGGTGCAATTGCCAATGAAAAACCAACTCGTGATATTGCCCAAGAAGAAAAGAATAAAACATTGGTCGTTAATTTTTATAATGATTTCTTTAATAACCATCAAATTAACGAAGCGTTAAACATTCTTACTGAAGATTATAAACAGCATAATCCATATGTACCGGATGGTCGAGCACCGTTTATTACCTACTTTTCCGCATTTTTTAAAGAACATCCTCAATCCAGTGCGCAAATTGTTCGTACTGCTGTAGATGGAGATCTTGTTTGGCTTCATGTTCACTCTAAAGAAAATGAAAAAGATCTGGGTAAAGCGGTACTGGATATATTTCGAGTCAAAGACGGTAAAATTGTTGAACACTGGGATATCATTCAAAATGTGCCAGCAACTGCTGCAAATTCTAATACCATGTTTTAATGAGTATTCGCCTTTAACCAATATTATTTTAAAAGATAGGATATGGTAATTAATACGGCGTCTTAGCAAATGTCTAATTTAAATAAAAGCACTTAATGAGTGCTTTTATTTATTATTCTTTCAATATTTAATTGTTTCAACTACCTCAATTTTCACTGCTCAACATTTTTAGCGTATACAGATAATACAATTTATTGGCTGGATTTATAAAAACATTATCCCTACTCATGTTGAAATAACAATAGTGAAAGCCTCTATATTTTTCTTTTCATTTTCTACTAAACCCAATATACTTGCCAACCTATTAATTGATAATAATTATCATTATTAATTGCGTGGTTGATATTCAATAATTATCTATCACTTAATATATTGATTAATATTATGGAAGGAATCAGATATGAAACATAAAAAGACAGGCCTATTATTACTCTTTATGAGTTGCTCTCTCCACGCTGAATCATTGATAGGTGAAAACCTCACATCTGATAAGGATGATAAGCAACAAAAAGTCGCCGATAAATCTAACTCACCGAATTCAGTGAAAAATAACGCTCAAAATGATGATATCGATGATGTTATAACCGTTATTGCTCGGTCGGATTCTCAAGATGAACTGAAAAAGATTAACAGTGTTATTGCTGGTCGTTCTACATTATCTTCAAGACTAATTGAACAAAAACAAGCCGACAATGTGGCAGAATTACTCAATACATTACCCGGGGTCAGTTCTGCGGGATCAGTAAGACCAGGCGGGCAAACTTTAAATATATGGGGATTTGGCAAAGTTGAAGATGTCAAAATTATTGTTGATGGTGCGCAAAAAGGCTTTCAAAAGTATCAACAAGGTTCAGTGTTTGTTGAACCTGAATTATTAAAACAAGTGGAAGTTAATAAGGGTCCACACGATGTAAAGTTTGGTAATGGTGGCTTTGGTGGTGTGGTTAAAATGGAAACGAAAGATGCGATAGATTTGCTCGATCCTGACCAATATGTTGGTGCTTTGATGAAATACGGTTTCCATTCTAATAATCATCAAAATATGGTGACGAGTGCCGTTTATGGACGAACGCAAGATGATATGTTTGATGGGCTGGTTTATTACACCAATCGCAATAGTGGTAATTTTAAGCGACCAGACGGCTCCAGATTTGTCTTTTCAGAAGATGATATGGATACTTATATGGCTAAGTTAAATTTTAGACCCAATGAAGAACATACGTTTACTGTTTCAGGTGTTCGTTCTAAACGTGATTCATGGCAACCATGGGCAGCTAAATATGTCGAAAAAATGACGCCCCCAACAGCTGCTCAAATTAAAAAATATGGTTATAAAGCTGCGTGGTTAAGAAAGTTAGTCAAACGCGATCAAACCGATGAATCAGCCCAATTTAAATGGAATTATCAACCAACTTATAACCCATTTATTAATTTTACTTTGCATACCACTTATTCTAAAACCAAACAGCATGATACCCGTCCGAGTAAATATAATCCCGTTTCATCTTTGGGTACTATGGGTAATGAAAGTTGGGTTAGCTATACGGATAAAACCGTTGAACTTGAAAATATCAGTATTTTTTCTACCGGACCGATTGATAATGCTTTAAAAATCGGTGCGCAAGTGCATTTACACGATCGTGATACACTGATGTATTATAAGGCTTATGAAAAGAAACCTAACTATAATAATGGTTATTTTCAACCCGCTTATATGCCATCAGGTAAACAACAGAATTATAGTTTTTATATCCAAAATGAGCTTTCTATTGATACTTTTGTTCTAACACCATCACTTCGTTATGATTATGTTCGTAATCATGGTAAGCAAAATTATGCTTCAGCCTACAATGACCCAGATCCACGTTTTGGTCATGACTATTCTCCCGTGAATTATTCTGGTTGGACACCAAGATTTGGAGCCTATTGGCAGACAACACAAAATATCGGATTTTTTAGTGACATTAGTTACGCGTGGCAAGCACCGACAATAGATGAAACCTATGAAGTGCAATTTACCCCTAAAAATGGTGGTTCAGGTAAAATCAGTGCCACAAGCCGTAATTTAAAAAAAGAGCGTAACTTGTCAATTCGGGCAGGTAATATTCTCGATTTCAGTAATATATTATTAGAAAATGATAAATTACAAATCAGAAATACGTTATTCAGACAGCAAGTTAAAGACGAAATTTTCATTACGCGTGGCTTCAATGGTTCAATTTGTGGACCTGGTAACTCATGTCCGCTTGGTCAATCTAATTATCATAATGTTCCGGGTAAACTTGTGATACAAGGTTTTGAATTAGAAGCTTTCTATGATAGCCGATATTGGTTTGCCAGTGCCACTTACTCTATCCAAAAAGGGGAACGTGATTCAACACCGCAGGCAATATGGATGCATAACAAAACCTATGTGCCAACGATTGCTCCGCGCACGGCAACTTTAACCACTGGTTTTAAAATACCTGAATGGAATGTTCGGGCAGGTTGGAATGCTCAATTTGTGAGAAAACAAGATCGCACAGGCCTTGAAGATAGAAATCATGATGGTATTAAAGATCTGGGTGCTTATGGTTTAGGGCGTTCGTCAGGCTATTCAATTCACAATTTATTTGCAACATGGCAACCAACATTTTTACCGAAAGCGGAAGTTAAGTTAGCTGTTGATAATCTATTTAATAAAGATTATAGACTCTATTTAGGTGAAAATACCTATGGATTAGCGCGTAACTTTAAAGCCAGTTTTTCATATCGATTCTAGTGTGTATATTCAAATTCTGCTAAATAATGGGCAGAATTTGAAAATTGCAATTCATTTTATTGCTATCTCATTATGCTTTTAAAAATTTTGTACTCCTTTAAAAAAGGAATGTTTAATTATGGATACGATTTATTTTAATCTTTGAGATAGCAGAAGTTTGACTTTTTTTGCACTTAAAAAAAGCTGCAATCTGATGACTCATTTTTTTAGTTATCTTGATGTGATCAAAGAAGTATCGAATTAAAACGAAGTTAAGCAATAAAATTGGGTAATTTATTTTTTTATGTCACAATGGGATGAATTGATGCAGTTTATCTTCAAAAATCTTTTTTATAAAATGCATGAAATAAGCCATATAAAAGTGTTTATTCATTAACTATTTTATAAAAACAGGATTTTTATATCGTAAAATCGATTTAACTCAAGTCAAATTATCTGCCAACTAAAAAATATCAAGAGGAAAAAGTAAATGACTCAATCAAGACACACAAAAGGTCTGGAAAATATCGAATCATTATATGGTGAAATGGGAGCCAATGGTTTAAAAAATAACGCAAAATTAGCGCCGAAATTCGAAGAATATATTTGTGATTTTGCTTATGGTGATATTTATAGTCGTCAAAGTTTATCCTTATTACAAAAACAGATTGTCACCATATCTTCGCTTATTACTCAAGGTTGTGTGCCAAAAGAGTTAAAAATGCATATTCATGGTGGCTTAAATGCTGGATTAACGGAGGAACAAATTTTAGATATTTGTGTTCATTGCTCACCTTATGTAGGCTTTCCTCGTGTTACTAATGCATTAGAAATTGCCCACCAAGCTTTTGAAGAAAAAAAAACGAAATAAACCATTCAAAACAGCACACATTAATTTTAATATCACACGTCAATGTGAATGAAATACCATAAAAATTCCATAAAAATAGTTTTTATGGCATCCACAAGGATAATGATTAATAAATAATCCTAACGATTTCCTGATGAGTTAAAGTAAAACATAGCGTTTGGATTGTTTAATCCATATAACTAAAAACAGAGTTCGGCCTAAACTAAATAAAATATAAGAAAACCATAATCCATTATTTCCAAAGACGGGCACGGCAAAGTATTGTGCTATAAACCAAACTAACAACGCCAATAGCATTGAGTCGCGTATAGATGAGGTGTAGCTAATACCTGAAAATACGCCATAATAGATTAATCCTCCAGCTGCAACAATAGGGAATACCATTAACCAAGATTGATACTGAAGCGATAGGGTAATAATTTCAATTTGATTCGTTAATAGGTTTATAATTGCAGTATCAAAGGCTAACCAAATTGCAATCAAAATTATCGGGCAAATAATGCAAGCTTGTAGTGACCATCGTAAAGTTTGATTATAAAGTTGAATATTTTTAGTTCCTTTAGCTCGACCACTAAAGACGCTTGAAGCATTAGCAAAACCGTCAAATAGGTAAGCCATCATGTAATGAATCTGAAATAAAACGGCATTGGCGGCTAATACTTCGGTATTGAATGTTGAACCAATCGAAATAAAGTGGTTAGTTACCGTTAATAAACAGATGGTGCGAATCATTAAATTAGTATTAACTAAAATGACCCCTTTTAATGATTGCCATGACAAAATAGATTTTACATCTATTTTTTGCTTAGTTTTGGGTAAGAACTGGTAGATAAACCAAATACCGACCAAAGTACAACATATTTGAGCAATCAACGTTGCAAAAGCCACTCCTTGAATGTCCCAATGCATCCACCAAACAAAAAGCATCGCCATTATAATATTTAGTAGATTGATAAAGACTTGTAAAAACAGCACGGCTTTTACTTTGCATATCCCCATTAACCAACCAACTAGGACATAATTAATCAGAACAAAAGGAGCCCCCCAAATTAATATCGAAAAATAGAGATCCGCATAATGCTGTACATCTTGATTAGGTTGAATGATGTGCATTGAGGCACTAAAAATTAACTTTTGAAAAATAATAAATATCAAACCTAAAAAGATAGCAATAAATAAAGGTCTGATAAGAGAAGATCTTAATAATAAACAATCATCCAAAGCTTGTGCAGCAAAACCAGTAGTACTGACTCTTAAAAATCCAAATAACCAATAAATGGTATTAAATATTACTGTCCCTATTGCAATACCAGCAATAAAGGCAGGATTAGGCAAATGACCAACTAAAGCCGTATCGACCACACCAAGTAAAGGGGTGGTAATAGTTGAGAGAATAAACGGAATAACTAATTTAAGATAATCTTTAAACTGATAATGATGATTCGTAGTTGATGAATGGGTCATTTTTTAAAAACCTAAAATTGATTCAAGTAACTGTTTAGAATAAGGATTTTTAACTTGACTTAATTGTTCTATTTTATCAATGTATTCAACGATTTCACCTTTATAAAAAAAGGCAATTTTATCACAAAGGTAAGTAATTGTGGTTAGATCATGCGTAATAAAAATACTGGTTAAATTTAGCTGTTTTCGCAAATCAGCAAGTAGTTCTAAAATTTGGGTTTGGACTGAAATGTCTAATGAGCTCACTGCTTCATCAAATAAAATAAATTGAGGAGAGCAGGCTATTGCTCTTGCTATGCAGACGCGTTGCAATTGACCGCCACTCATTTCGTGTGGAAGCCGCTCATAAAAAGAGCTATCTAATCCTACTTGTTCTAATAAAACATTGATACGCTGCTTTCGATCATTTTTAGCTAACTTTTCATAAATATCAAGCGGTTCAGCAATAATCTGTGCAGCAGTAAAATAGGGGTTAACAGACGCATTATAATCTTGAAATACCGCACTGATATTTTTACGCATGGCTGATTTTTTCCATGCGCGTGTACTAATATCTTGTCCATTAAAATAGATTTTGCCACTGTCAGGTTTTTCTAAGCCTAAAATTAGCTTTCCTAATGTACTTTTACCACTACCACTCTCACCAATAATGCCGAGACACTCACCTTGTTTTAAATCGAACGATACCCCTTTAATAACCGCCGTTTTTTTATGGCGAAACAAACCTTGGTTGGGTTGTAGAAAAGATTTTTTAACGTTAGTAACTTGTAATAACGGTGGCATTAATTTGTCTCCAATATTAAATTTGGATGATTGGCATAAGTAACCGCATTAAATTTATTTAATAATTGTTTGCGAGTATCGATTAGATAGCGAGTATATTCATGTTTAGGATGATAAAAAATCTGATCACGACTGCCCGATTCAACAATCTTTCCTTTATTCATCACAATAATCTCATCGGCAATATGATGAATAACACCTAGATCGTGAGAAATAAAAATCATGGTCGTTTTGGCTTTGATCTTTTCAAGCATTTTTAAAATATAAAACTGACTAATTGAATCTAATGCCGTTGTGGGTTCATCGGCAATAATCAGTTCAGGCTCTAGCATTAACGCCATACCGATCATTATGCGCTGTAACATGCCACCACTTAACTGATGCGGGTACTTTTTATAAATCTCTTTGGGTTTTTCGAGCCCTATATTTTCAATCATCGCTATCGTTTTAGCAATAGCATCGTTTTTGTTAATAATGAGATGCGCTTGCAGGGTTTCGACCACTTGCTTACCAATGCAATAAAGTGGATCAAAAGCACTCATTGGGTGTTGTAAAATTATCGAAATGACACTACCACGCATTTGATTCAACGTCTTTTTATTCTGTTTTAATAGATCGAACGCTAAATTAGCATTTTGAGGTTTAAACAGGATTTGCCCAGTCACGCTAAAGTAGGATTCTAATAAGCCGATGATCGCTTTACATGTCAAACTTTTGCCACTGCCACTTTCCCCAACAATGCCTAAGCATTGATGATGATTGACCGTAAACGATATATCATCGAGTAGCTTATTCCCCTTATTAAGGGAAACGGTCAGTTGTTTTACGGTTAACAATGGGCTACTCATGCAGTTTTTTCCTTTGGATCTAAAATATCTCGTAAACAATCACCCAACATATTAAATGCTGCCACAACGATTAAAATGGCTATACCCGGGAAGACCATTTGCATCGGGTGCTGCGTCATTACATTTTTTGCCTCACTTAACATTAATCCCCATTCAGCGGTAGGAGCTTGGACGCCTAATCCTATAAAAGATAAAGCTGAGATATTTAAGATTACCCAACCCGTATCTAACGTTGCTAATACAACCAGTTCTGACAGTATATTAGGCAATAAATGACGACAAATGATAAAGGAATGCGGTGCGCCAATGGCTCGTGAAAAAAGAATATAATTTTTTCGACTGTACTTGATCACTGAACTACGAATCATGCGACTGTACCAAGCCCATTTAACGACAATATTAGCAATAATGACGTTTTCAATACCTACGCCTAATACCCCAACAATCGCCAAAATCATCACTTGGCTTGGAAATGAGAGCATAATGTCGCAAAGACGCATTATACATTCGTCAAGTTTACCTCGCCGATAACCAGAAATAAGGCCGATAACACTACCAACGATTATTGTAATGATCATAGTTAACAGCGATAAGAATAGGGTTGAGCGAATACCGTACAGGAGTCGTGAAAAAATATCACGACCAAGATGATCACATCCAAGCCAATGGTCACTCGATATTGCAGCATATTTACGGACAATGCGAACTTTATTGGGATCAAACGGTGCAATATAAGGGGCTAATATGCCTAAAATAATCATTGTGGTGATGATAAACATGCAAATTAACGCCGTTTTATTGTTAATCAGTTTCTTAGTTAGATTCATATGGCACCACCATTATCACGTAATCGTGGATCTAGCCATTGATGAATAACATCTACAATAAAATTACACACTACAAATAAAATAGCCATAATTAATATATAAGCTTGAATGACCGGATAATCGCGATTCATAATAGCTGCGATACATAAACGACCCAATCCCGGCCAAGAAAATATATATTCAACAACAAAAGAGCCAGCGATTAATTGCGGAATGGTCATGCCTAAGGCGGTGATGGTGGTGTGCAGTGAATTAACAAGCACATGTTTAAGTATAATCGTTTTTTCTTTCAAACCTCGACAGCGAGCATAAAAGACCGAATAATTATGCATGTTTTCTAACATATTATTACGAATAAAACGGATATATGTTGAGATATAAACAAACGATAAAGTTAAGGTTGGTAGAATCAGATTTTGCCATGTTCCATAACCATTGGTGGGCAATAAATCTAAATAATTGGCAAACAGCCAAATAAAGAGTAAACCTAACCAATAACTCGGCATTGCCGTGCCAAGAAAAATAATAATACGAACAATATGATCGAAAGCTGAATTAGCAAAAATTGCACATAATACGCCTAAAATTAGACTGATGATGAGTGTAAATGCAAATGATGACATTGCTAAAATTAAGGTCGGTATTAAGCTGCGAATTATCTCATCCCAAACCAGTCTGTCTCGATGAATAAAAGAACGACCAAAATCAAGATGTAAAACATCATAGAGCCAAATAAAATATCGTTCAAAAAAAGGTTTATTTAATCCAAGTTCTTGACGCATACTTTCAATAGCATCTGGGGTTGGCATGATTTCGTTTAAACGTAATGCAACTTCAGCAGGATCAGAAGGAGCGAGATTGATAAGCAAAAAAGCGATAAAAGAGATACCGAATAATATCGGTATCATCATCGTTAAACGTTTAATAATATAATTTAACATTATTGGTCAATAATATTAGTCTTTTAAAAATACATTTTCTCAAATGGAATATCAAATTGAGAAGGGGCGAACTCAATTCCTTTTAAAGATTTAACCGCAATCGCACGATTACGCTCATAAGTCAGCGGAATATAAACCGCTTCATTATGTAAAGTTTCTAACACATAACGGAATAGATCTTGTCGCTCTTTTTCATCCGTTGAAATTAATGCTTTACTGATACTTGCATCAATTTGTGATTTTTCTTTTAAACCTTGTTGTGCCATGTAATCACCATATACAGGTAATTTCATCCCTGATAAAAATGATTGTGGATCATATGGCGTACCCCATGAGATATCAAACACCATATCAAAATCACCGGCTTTTTGGCGATCACGATAACCTTGTTCTTCTTCACCATGTATATTAAGTTTTAATCCGACTTGCTCAAATTCATCTTGCATATATTGGGCAATCGTTTTTTGAGATGCGGTATTACTGTCGTAATATAAGGTAATTTCAAAAGGTTTACCGTCTTTTTGACGATAATCTTGACCTTTAACTTTCACCCAACCGGCTTTATCAAGTAGAGTTTCGGCTAGTTTAGTGTCATATACATAAGGTTTTAAACCAAGATTTGCATAAGGAATATTAGTTGCCATTAATGTATCAGCAGGCGCTTCACTGTTATTGAAAATACCCTCTGAGATATCTTTTTTACTGATGATATGTTCAATTGCTTGGCGCACATTCACATCGCTAAGTTGGCTTCGGGTCGTATTCATTAGAACAATTCGGCTTGAAACCGGTTTAGACATTAAGGTTTGAAACTTATCCATGGTAGAAAAACGTTCAAACGAATCAGCATCAACCATATTTTTACCATAAATCAGATCGATTTCGCCTTTTTCCAATGCCATTAGTCGGCTTTGATTATCTGCGATAACTTTCATAGTCACTTTTTTTAGGATTGGTTTTGTTCCCCAATAAGTTGGATTTGCGTTAAATACTGCATATTGATCTTTCTTATGATCACCTAAAACATACGGGCCGGTACCAATGTAGGACTTGACACCATTTTTAGTTTCACCGTCGATCATAGAGTTAGGTGAAATAAAACGCATTGGACGCGTTACAGCAATTTCAATCATAAAAGGGTAGTAAGGCTCGGAAAGATTTACTTGTAAGGTATAATCATCTACCGCTTTCACTTCAGTAATTAAGCGCACCATTTCTAACCAAGTGTGACGGACTTTATTTGATAACACTGCATCCCAGTTTAGTTTTGCACTGTGCGCATCAAATTTTGCGCCATCGCTGAATGTAACGTCTTTTCTGAGTTTGAATGTGTATGTTTTACCGTCGTTGGTGATTGTCCAGCTTTCTGCAAGCCAAGGAGAAAAAGTACCATCTTCGTTATAGTGAACTAATGATTCATACAACATATTTTGCGCCCACATTTCACCTGAGTATAAATGCGGATTTAAATCACGGATATCACGAAAATTGGCGAAAGTAATATCATCTTTAGCAAAACAGTTAAGACTAAAGCTGCTTAAAATTAGAATGATGAGTATTTTTTTTAAATGAGGGAAATTAAAAGACATACCTATTCCATGAAATAATTATTGTCAGGGGAGGCGGATGATACAACAAATGAGAATGATAATCAATATCATTTAAGCGGGATGATTTAAAAACAGACAGAATGCGTGTATTTATATTCAATTAACAAATAATACCACATTTTATGGGGTTAATCTTACTAAATATTAACATTTATTAATACTCACGTTGAAAAGGTAAAATAATAAAACAATTATTATCAAATTACTTTATAATGCCTATGATTATTCATCTTTCGTTTATTTTAGGAATCAATACATGTCATTTGACTCTCTTGGCTTAGATGCCGAGATTTTAAAAGCAATCCACGAACAAAACTACACCGAACCCACACCCATTCAACAACAAGCTATCCCCGTTATTTTATCGGGTAAAGATTTAATGGCCAGTGCTCAAACAGGTACAGGCAAGACAGCTGGCTTTGGCTTACCCATTTTGCAGAAGTTAGTTGAACAGCAAGCAAAGGCAAGCAATCAGTCACAACCTCAAAAAGGTAAACGTCGATTATATGCTTTGATCTTAGCCCCAACACGCGAATTGGCTGCTCAAATTGGCGAAAATATTCGTGACTACAGCCGGTATTTACCGATTCGGTCTTTAGTCGTGTTCGGTGGCGTAAGCATTAATCCTCAAATGATGAAACTACGCGGAGGGGTCGATATTTTAATTGCAACTCCGGGTCGTTTACTTGATTTGGTGCATCAAAACGCAGTGGATCTGTCGTCGGTTAAAGTGTTAGTATTGGATGAAGCCGATCGTATGTTAGATATGGGTTTTATTCATGATATTCGGCGTGTGATTGCTAAATTACCTAAAAAACGTCAAAATTTAATGTTTTCGGCGACTTTTTCAGATGAGATAAAAGCGTTAGCGCAAACCATTTTAAACTCACCTGAATCTGTTGCTGTGGCAAAAACGAATAGTGCATCAGAACAAATTACTCAGTATGTGCATCGGGTAGATAAGCGTCGTAAACGTGAGTTGCTCTCTTATTTAATTGGTAAAAACCAATGGCAACAGGTATTGATTTTTACCAGAACCAAATATGGAGCTAACCATCTTGCTGAACAGCTAACCAAAGATGGCATTAAAGCTTCAGCGATTCATGGCAATAAAAGCCAAGGCGCTAGAACTAAAGCTTTAGCGGATTTTAAAAATGGTCAAATTAGAGCGTTGGTGGCAACTGATATTGCGGCTAGAGGTTTAGATATTGAACTATTGCCTTACGTTGTCAATTATGAACTACCACAAGTGGCAGAAGATTATGTGCATCGTATTGGTAGAACAGGGCGAGCACAAAATCAAGGGCAGGCGATATCTTTAGTTTGTATTGATGAACTTGCTCAATTAAAATCAATTGAAAAATTGATTAAAAAATCGATTCCAGAAATTTTTACTCCGGGATTCGAAGTTGATCCTAGAATTAAAGCGGAGCCTGTAAAAAAAGCGACAGCAAAGCGTGCTCCAGCAAAAAGAAGACGTGTTGATAAAACGCGAACTTCTAAAAATAACCAGAATAGTATGAAGCAATCTAGTCATCATACATATTCTAAAACGAACTAAATTATCTACAGTAGAAGGATATTATTATGGCTAAGGTTAATCGCAGTCGTCGTTTAAGAAAAAAATTACATATTGAAGAATTTAAAGAGTTAGGTTTCACGGTAAGTTGGTCATTTGACGAAGGGACCAGTGAAGAAACCATTGATAATGTCGTTGATCAATTTATTATTGAAGCAATACAAGCAAATGGTTTGGCCTATGAAGGAAGTGGTTATTTAAGCTGGAAAGGCATCGTCTGTACTCAAAAATTGGGTAATTGTACTGAAGAAAATCGTGATGTTGTCACTAAATGGCTTGAAAGTCACGGCTTGAAAAATGTCAAAACCAGCGAATTAATTGATATTTGGTGGGATGAATTAGATTTCTAATTTCTAAATATTAAATAAAAATAGCCACCAATGTGGCTATTTTTTTATTAAAGATATCTTTGCGTTACTCAATTCCTTGACTACGCAAGTAATCCTCATAATTACCTGTATAATCAATCACTTTTTCTGGGGTGATTTCGACAATCCGAGTAGCAAGTGAGCTAACAAATTCACGGTCATGTGATACAAAAAATAGCGTTCCTTGATAAAGCTCTAATGCCATATTCAATGATTCAATCGACTCCATATCCAAATGGTTAGTCGGTTCATCCATCACAATAATATTTGGATGTTGCATCATTAATTTACCAAATAGCATACGTCCTTTTTCACCACCAGAGAGGACATTAACTTGTTTTTTAATGTCATCTTGTGAAAATAATAAGCGACCTAAAATACTGCGTACGGCTTGCTCATCATCGGTTGGCTGTTTCCATTGACTCATCCAATCAAACACAGTTAGATTTTGTTCAAATTCATATTCGTGATCTTGGGCATAATAACCAATATTGGCATTTTCAGACCATTTAATATCACCTTGTTCTGGCGTTAGTTCGCCCATTAATGTTTTTAATAATGTTGTTTTACCAATACCGTTAGTTCCTAAAATAGCCACTTTTTCGCCAACTTCGACCATTAAATTTAGATTTTTAAATAGCGGTCCGTTATCAAATCCTTTAGTTAAGTTTTCAACAACTAGAGCATTACGGAATAATTTTTTGTCCTGCTCAAAACGAATAAATGGATTTTGTCGGCTTGATGCTTTAACTTCTTCAAGTTTAATTTTCTCAATTTGTCTTGCCCGAGAAGTCGCTTGTTTGGATTTTGATGCATTCGCACTAAAACGACTGACAAAAGATTGCAACTCACTAATTTGAGCTTTTTTCTTGGCATTATCGGCTAATAAACGTTCTCTGGCTTGTGTGGATGCAGTCATATAGTCATCGTAGTTACCTGGATAGATTCGAAGCTCGCCATAATCCATATCCGCCATATGAGTACAGACCATATTTAAAAAGTGTCTGTCATGCGAAATGATGATCATGGTGCTTTCGCGTTCATTTAAGGTATCTTCCAACCAACGAATGGTATCAATATCCAAGTTATTGGTCGGTTCATCTAATAATAAGATATCCGGATTAGAAAACAGAGCTTGGGCTAAAAGTACTCGCAATTTCCAGCCGGGCGCGATTTCACTCATTAATCCATAATGTTGCTCAATTGGAATACCGACTCCCAGCAATAATTCACCCGCACGCGCTTCAGCACTGTAACCATCCATTTCGGCATATTGAGTTTCTAAATCGGCGACTTTAAAACCATCCTCTTCGCTCATTTCTGGAAGTCCATAAATGCGATCACGTTCTTGCTTGATTTCCCATAATTCAGTATGTCCCATAATCACAGTATCAAGAACAGTATATTCTTCAAAAGCAAATTGGTCTTGGCGTAATTTACCTAATCTCTCATGTGGATCTAATGCAACATTTCCTGATGTTGGTATTAAATCACCACCAAGAATCTTCATAAAAGTTGATTTGCCACTTCCATTGGCGCCAATTAATCCATAACGATTACCATTGCCAAATTTAACAGATATGTTTTCAAATAAAGGTTTACTGCCAAATTGCATCGTGATGTTATTTGTACTTAACACTAAACTTTTCTCTCGCTTTAAATACATTTTGCTTTAAAGATATCTATCTCTTTAAGCAAAATAGTTGAAATGTAATTTGGCGCACATTATGCCATAAAATGCCTTTTTTGAGGATCTTTCATTTTTTAACTGTATCAGTTATCCGTTAGGCGATTATGTTTTAAGGTAGGATTTATTGATATTACAAATTATTAATATCTATATTAAAAAAATAATGAATAAATAGATGGATAGAGTAATTAACCCTTTTAACCATTGTAATCAATTTATATTTCAAAAGGTTTACAACTGATAGATGAATTGTTACGATGCGTGCCTATTTATTACTATTTAACTCATTTTATTATGTTTTATCTTATCTTTGTGACTTTGGTCTGGTCATTCTCGTTTAGTTTTATAGCGGTCTATTTAAGTGGACAGGTTGATACTTGGTTTGCGGTTGTAATGCGTGTTTTACTTGCCTTTATTACTTTTCTGCCTTTTTTACGTTTTAGAAACATTCAACTAAACACGATGTTACTTTTAATGGGCGTTGGGGCTTGTCAATTAGGTATCATGTACTTTTTTTATTATAACTCTTTCCAATATATTTCAGTGCCTGAAGTGTTGCTGTTTACTATTTTTACACCGATTTACGTCACGGTTATTTATGATTTATTGCAACATCATCCGTTACGGTTGAGTTATCTTTTTACTGCCATTATAGCCGTAATCGGAGCGGCTATTATTCGTTATGACCATATTAGTACAAATTTTATCATTGGATTTTTATTAATTCAGGGAGCCAATATCGTTTTTGCTTTAGGGCAGGTTGGTTATAAAAGAATTATGGAAGTTACCTCATTACCACAACATCAAGCTTTTGCATGGGTCTATTTAGGTGCAGTCATTGTCGCAGCAATTGGTTGGCTATTATTCGGTGATGCATCCAAATTACCAACTACTAATGTACAATGGGGTATTATTATTTGGCTTGGCGTAATTGCATCGGGATTATGTTATTTTTTATGGAATTATGGTGCGACTAAAGTCGATTCTGGAACATTAGCAATTATGAATAATGTGGTCATTCCGACTGGCATTATTGTTAATGTAGTGATTTGGCATCAGTCACTTGATTGGGGGCGTTTTATATTAGGTAGTGTAGTCATTATTTTAGCATTAATCCTACACTACAAAATTAAAAATCGTTCTTCTAACTAAGGTAAATGGGTCATGATGGATAATATCAATGGTGTTGTCACAGATGATAATGCCGTTGATATTAGTAAACTTGATGCAATAGGACCTTGCAATACCTCAAATTGTCTTGCCATCATATAACAATTGATGGCAATAGATACCGAACTTAATAATACGACAACTTGTAACTCTAAAGTCGGTAATCCTAACAGTTTGCCAACTATATAGGTTACAATCGGTAAAATCGCTAATTTTAAAATACAGATCGAACCCGTAATTAGAAACTGGTCGCGGATTTTATACTCCGCAAGTCCCATACCTAATACAATAAGTGATAAAGGTGCGGTCATATCACTGACCATTTTCGTTGACTGATTAATAAAATTGGGTATTGGTAAACCGATATAATTGACGGCAATTCCTGTGAAAATACCAATAATAATCGGGTTTTTTGAGACATTTTTTAGTGCCTTTATAAAGCTACGCCCCGAGAGTTTACCCATTTGTACAAACTCAATTGATACGGTTGCTAACGTCCACAATATTAATGCATTAAATATAACAATGATGGCGACAATGGGAATAGCTTGATCGCCGAGTAACATTTTTATAATTGGGATACCAACAAAGACAGTATTGGTGTAGATGCCTCCCATTGCAAATAAAGTGCTTTGAGAACCATTTAATTTGAATATTTTCGATGCAATTAAGCAACCAAAAGCAAATACGATAAACGAACCACCAAAAAATACCAATAACAGTTTGATATCAATTTCTGACTGCTCAGAAAAGTGACTCATTATCTGAAATAGCATTATTGGAAATGCAATATAAAAGGTAAATTTAGTTAAACTATCCGTGACCGTTTTTTGCCATCGACCTAACTTTACAGCTAAAAATCCAAGCAATATTAAAATAAATAAGGGCAGAGTAGATAAAAACTGTGCCCATAATGTTATCAAAAAATTCATAAAGATTATGTTATTGGTGATTACGAATAAAGTACCAATCTAATTCAGTTGACCGTTTCGAGTCAAATTGATAACCAGAAAGATTAAAATCTTTAATATCATTACTCTTATCAATGCCATTTTTTATAATATAACGGCTCATAAGTCCACGCGCTTTTTTGGCGTAAAAGCTAATAACTTTATATTCGCCTTTGCTTTGATCTAAAAAAATGGGCTGAATAATTGTCGCTTTCAACTGTTTAGTTTTAATGGCTTTAAAATATTCATTTGACGCTAAATTGATTAAGGTCGGATGAGTGGATTTGCTGAGTTCTTTATTGAGATGATCGGTTAGATGATCGCCCCAAAATTGATAAAGATTACTGTTATTGCCATTTTTTAAACGTATGCCCATTTCTAAACGGTAAGGTTGTATTAGGTCAAGCGGTCTTAATACACCATACAGTCCAGACAGTATTCGTAAATGTGATTGAGCAAATTGAAGATCATTATCATTAAAATCTTCTACATTAAGCCCCTCATAAACATCCCCTTTAAAAGCTAATATCGCTTGTCTTGCATTATTTAAATTAAAATCAGAATGCCAATTTTGGAAACGTTCATGATTTATCTCAGCTAATTTAGGACTGATGGACATCAGTTTAGCCAAATCATCAACCGTTAATTTTTTACAATCTGTGATGAGTTTTTCTGAATACGAAATAAATTGTGGCAAAGTATGTTTTTTAGTTATTAATGGGCTTTGATAATCAAGCGTTTTAGACGGAGAAATAATCGTTAGCATAAGCGATTGCCTATTGTAATTTGCATAGTTTGGGGTTATTTTACACCTAATCAACCAAAAGAGGAGTGATAAAATGAATCCAACCAAAAAAGATATACATGATATTCGTTCTTGGGCTAGTGTTCGTGAAACTTCTATTGAGATTGCCGAAGCTATTTTTGAATTAGCTAATGATGATGAAAAACTAGCAGAACAGATTTGGGAAGAAGGAAGCGATGAAGTATTAAAACTCGCTTTTGCTAAAACCAAAGCCGATAAGCTCTTTTGGGGTGAGCAAACTATCGAACGTAAAAACGTTTGATTTATGACATAAATCACGATTTTAAATAAATTTTTGTTATTTACAGGATGTTTAAGTTATATGAAAATAATAAAATTAATGATTATATTTATTATTATTACACCATTATCTGTTTTTGCTGATTCAAAATACGCTAATTTAAATCAATATGAATTACGGCTTTATTGCAGTAATAATACTCTTTCAGAAGCAGAACTGACTGAATGTTTAGAAAAAATTTTTTATACCAGTCAAGCTGAGTTAGATAAATCGCAGCAGAATTTTTTTAATGCACTTTCAAATTGGGATGAAGACAAAGAGTATATCGTAATTGCAAAAAATAAACTTAAAAAAGCTAATAAAGAATTTATTAAATATCGTGATTTACAGTGTGACTTTGCTTATTCGTTAGGGGGCGGAGCAATTGGTAATGCTCTAAATATGTATAAATTCTCTTGTCTAGCCGAACTAAATTTTCAACGAGCAAAACAACTTGATCTATATCGGTCTAATTGATGGTAACTGTTATAGAATTTTTTTTACTTATTGTATCTAAATAAAGTTAGGTATTGTTATTCTCAGTATGTAATAAGACATCCAACAACAGATTGATATAGTTATGAAATTAACTTTTTTAGGAACAAGCGCAGGTTTACCAACCGCTGAGCGGAATGTAAGTAGTATTATGCTCGATCTCCGACAAGAGAGAGGGCGATTATGGCTTTTTGATTGTGGTGAGGCAACTCAAATGCAAATGCAGAAAGCAAAATTTAGCTTAGCCAAATTAGAGATAATTTTTATAACACATTTACATGGTGATCATCTGTTTGGTTTACCGGGTGTTTTAACTACACGTTCATTAATCCAAAATCAATCAGAACTAACTTTGGTTGGCCCCAAAGGTATCAAACAATTTATTCAAACTGTGATTGATATTAGTTATTCTTGGCTAACTTATCCTTTAAACATTATTGAACTTGAGCAAGATGGTTTAGTATTTGAAGATACTAAATTTCGGGTTGAAGCCAAATTATTAGCGCATCGAGTACCTTGTTTTGGTTATCGTGTTATGGAAAAGGATTTGCCACCTGTCTTAGATATCGACAAATTACAGCAAGATAATATTAATGCTGGTTCACATTATGCCTATTTAAAAGAAGGCAAAACAGTAACACTAGCCGATGGTCGTGTCATCGATGGTCGTAATTATCTTGGTGATTTTAAACAAGGGAAAAAATTGGCTATTTTAGGCGATACAATACTTTGTGATGCTTCAATTGAATTAGCTAAAGATGTTGATGTACTTGTCCATGAAGCAACGCAAGAAGATGCATTAGAACAAAAAGCAATTGAGCGAGGTCATTCTACTACTGTTCATGCGGCGATGATTGCTAAACAAGCCAATGTTAAAAGATTGATTATGACGCATATAAGCCCTCGATATTCCCTTAATGACAATGCCAAATTAGTTAATGAGGCTAAGAACATTTTTAACCATACTGAAATCGCAACTGATTTTGCCACCTTCCAAATATAGAAAATATGCCGACATTATTGTCTAGTTTGCTGATATTTCAGTCAGCAATAAAATTTTGCAAGAAAAGCTAATTGAGCCTAAAAATTATAGATATTTGTAAAAAATATTCAGGAGTCTATACCGTTTCATTTTTTATTCAGAATAAAATCATCAAATGCCAATTACATTAGAAAAAATTAATAAATATGCCGTATATTTATTAATTTTTTAGTCATAGTAGATTTATTTAGTAATAAGCATGAATGAACTTTAATGACCTATTTTAAATTAGCATTCCTAATTTTTTCATCCAATTCACATAATCATCTGCACTTTTATCGATATCTTTTTGTGTAATTTTATCTGGATAATCTGGCTCATTATTTGCGCCATAAATTGCAAAAATGGGCTGATAATCAGCCTGAACGTAATTTATTGTTAATTCAAAAGGGCTGAGAATTTGCTCAAGTGTATATTTATAATGTCCGGTTTTAGAATAGTCCGCTTTCTTTATACCTGCCGAAACCGCTAAACCTACTTTTTTACTTCTTAATTTATCGCCCATGGCACCAAATGCCCATCCATAGGTGAAAACTTCATCCAACCATTGTTTTAATAATGGTGGACAATTAAACCAATATATCGGAAATTGAATTACTAAATTTTGATGATTTTCAATTAAGTTTTGTTCGAAACTAGAGTCTATTTTAAAAAAGGGATAGTAAGAATATAAATCATGTATGGTTACTTGTTCATAATACTGATTTAATCTATTAATCCAACATCGGTTAACACTTGAAGAGGCTAAGTGAGGATGAGCAACAATCACTAAAGTGCGTTTCATTGTAAAATATTCCTTCTATATTATTATCAATAATTAAGTCATACTAATATTAATACGATTAATTTTAAAGTACGGTAATTACCGTTATGTACTATCTTTATGGAAAGTGTCAACATGGAAAATCATCATTGTGCCGAAGAGCATTTTGAGAATAGTGGATTTAATTACACACTCTCAATGATTCGAGGTAAGTATAAGATTGTGATTCTTTATTGGTTAAACGAGAATCAGCCAACAATGCGATTTAATCAACTTAAACGAAGCATTAATAATATTTCTTTTAAAACACTGAGTAATACCCTAAAAGAGATGGAAAAAGATAAATTAATTTTTAGAAAAGAATATCCGCAAATTCCGCCTAAAGTGGAATATGGGTTATTAGAAAGAGGTAAATCTTTAGTTCCTATTTTAGATATGCTTTGCCAATGGGGAAATAATCATAAAGATGACCCATTATCATAATCTGAAAAAACTTTATTCGCCGACATGGTCGGCGTATTTATATGACTAAAGACAGAAATCTTTAATTAAATTTTCAATAGTTAATTTTGTTGGTTTTATAAAATCCATCGAAATAAATTCGTCAGGTTGATGAGCTTGTTCAATCGATCCTGGTCCTAAAACAATGGTTGGAGCAATTTGATTTAAATAGGGGGCTTCAGTACTGTAATTAACGGTTTGTGCTTGATGACCGACTAATTTTTCTATGTGTTGTAATGCTGGATGATCTTTTTTACACTCATAGCCTGGAATTGGTGAGACTTCATATTCTACTGCTATACGATTAGGGTATTTCTCCATCACAGGTTGCAATGCTTCACATAATGCATTATAGAGCGAATCAACATCATTATCTGGTAATACCCGTATATCAATAATTAATTCACAACAGCCGCATATACGGTTTGCTGCATCGCCTCCATGAATTACACCTAAATTTAGAGTCGGGTAGGGCACACTAAAGCCTTCATTATGATATTGTTCTTTAAATTTTTGTTTAAGGAGTAATAAACGTTCAATGACTAAATGCATAATTTCGATAGCGTTAATACCTTTGTCTGGATCGCTTGAGTGACCAGATTTACCAATAACTTTAATTGAGTTAGATAAAAATCCTTTGTGAGCACGGATAGGGATTAATGAGGTGGGTTCTCCAATGATGGTACAATCGGGTTGTAATTGTGTTTGTCGGGCAAAAAACGATGCGCCCGCCATTGAAGTTTCTTCATCGGCAGTGGCAAGTACATAGATTGGTTTAGTCAGTTTTTTTAGGTCTATATCTCGTAATGCATCTAAAATAAAAGCAAAAAATCCTTTCATATCAGCAGTACCAAGTCCATATAAATTGTTATTTTCTTCGGTTAATTTGAAAGGATCTTTTGTCCATTGTCCTTCATCAAAAGGGACAGTGTCACTATGGCCACTAAGTAATAATCCACCTTGTGTGCTATTTTCATCATTGGTATACGTTGCTAGCATATTGTATTTATCGCGAGTATTCGGAACGGGTTGTATATCGATAGTAAAACCCAAATCCGAAAACCACGATGCTAATTTTTCGATGAGAATTTTATTGGAGTAATCTAATTTTTCATTAGTAACATTGCTAATTGTTGGGGTTGAGATAAGTTCATTATATAGTGTTAAAAAAGATGGAAGAGCCATAGAAATCACCTTAAAAAAATAGTCAATATGTCCTTTTACAAGGTGATAAGAATAGCACTTAGATGATTATTTGCATATCAGGGTATTTAAAATAATAATTTAAATTCAAATTTTTAACATTTCTTGCTGTTAACTATTGTGTTTATTTTATTTATAAAGAACTTTTGTTATTATTTAAACCATATGGATAAAGTTTACAAAAATTTATTATTCATTTAGTCTTTATAAAAATTAATTATATTCAAACAAGGCATTATTCATGAAAAATATTAGCAAGAAATGGATCATTATCGCGTTTATCGTTGTCGTGCTTGGTTTTGTTTTGTGGCAACAATTCAAAACCGATGGTTATGGACCCGATTTCATTAGTGGTAATGGGCGTATAGAAGCAACCGAAATCAACATATCTACCAAACTCGCAGGTAGAATTGAAAAAATTAATGTTGATGAAGGTGAATTTGTCACAGCAGGTCAGCCTCTGGTTATCATGCAAACTGATACTTTGCAAGCTAAGTTAAATGAAGCCCAAGCACAACATCGACAAGCAATGAGTAATGAAGCTACATCAAAAGCTCAAGTTGCCTTAAAAATGAGTGATAAAGTAGCTGCATTAGCAGGCGTTACTCAAAAAGAAAGTGATTTAGATATTGCGAATAAACATTTACAAAGAACGGCTACACTTTATCAAAAAGGTGCCATTTCAGTTCAACAATTTGATGATGATACCGCTAAAGTCAATAGCGCAAAAGCCGCTTTAGATTCCGCTAAATCCCAAGTAGCGGCTGCCGATGCAGCAATTGAAGCTGCGCAAGCAGGAGTTGAAAGTGCTCAATCAGAAATAAACGTTGCTCTAGCAAATATTAGACAAATTCAAGCTGATATCGATGACAGTACTTTGACTGCACCTGTTGATGGACGTATTCAATATCGTATCGCTCAACTTGGTGAAGTCTTACCTTCTGGCGGTAAAGTTTTGAACTTGGTCAATTTATCAGATGTGTATTTAACATTCTTTTTACCTGAAACCATTGTAGGTAAAGTCGCTATTGGTGATGAAGTTCGATTAGTTCTTGATGCTTTACCTGAAAAAGCCATTTCTGCCAAAATTTCATTTGTTTCAAGTGTTGCACAATTTACGCCTAAAACTGTAGAAACAAAAGATGAACGTCAAAAATTGATGTTTAGAGTAAGAGCGCAATTAAGCCCAGAACTTTTAAGATGTTATATTACCTACGTTAAAACAGGTCTTCCCGGTGTTGCTTGGGTAAGACTTGATCCTAATACGGAGTGGCCTTCAGAGTTATCTGATGTTGCAAAATGCCAAACAAAATAATTGGAGATAGCAAATGTCAGAATCGGATAAAAAGGATTTAGCTTTACTTGCTGAAGGTAAAACCCTTGATGATGCTGTAGTAAATGTTAGTAATGTAACCTTAAAATATAAAAAGACTTGTGCACTCAATGATATCAGTATTGCAATCCCACCAAGATGTATGGTGGGATTGATTGGACCTGATGGGGTAGGTAAATCCAGTCTATTATCATTGATTTCAGGGGCACATGTTATTCAAGAAGGATTAGTGTACGTTCTCGATGGTGATATGAAAGATAAATCGCATCGAAAAAACGTTTGTACACGCATTGCTTATATGCCACAAGGATTAGGTAAAAATCTCTATCCTACACTTTCAGTTGAAGAAAATTTACAATTTTTTGCTCGCCTATTTGGTAATGACGCAGCGGAAAGACGACGCCGTATTGATGAATTAACTAAAAGCACGGGTTTATATCCCTTTTTATCCAGACCAGCGGGTCGCCTTTCAGGTGGTATGAAACAAAAGGTCAGCTTATGTTCTGCTCTGATTCATGACCCTGATTTACTTATTCTTGATGAACCGACTACGGGAGTTGATCCTCTTTCTCGCGCGCAATTTTGGCAATTAATCAATAAAATTCGTGAACAACGACCGCAAATGAGTGTGATTGTCGCAACGGCTTATATGGATGAAGCGCAAAACTTTGATTGGTTGGTTGCAATGTATGGCGGTAAAATTCTTGAAACAGGCACTCCACAAGCATTATTAGCCAAAACGGGTAAAAATAATTTAGATGATGCCTTTATTCAGTTAATGCCAGAAGATGCTAGGGAAGGTTATGAAGCCGTCGAAATCCCCCCATTAGCCATAAATCAAGATTTACAAGTTGCAATCGAAGCTAAAGACTTAACCAAACAATTTGGCGATTTTATTGCAGTTGATCATGTTAATTTTTCAATTAAACAAGGTGAGATATTTGGCTTTTTAGGATCAAATGGTTGTGGTAAATCAACAACCATGAAGATGTTAACTGGATTATTACCGATATCATCAGGCGAAGCGTGGTTATTTGGTAAACCTGTCGATGCCAGTGATATCAATGTTAGACGCCATTTAGGTTATATGTCTCAGGCATTTTCGCTTTATAGTGAATTAACTGTTGAACAAAATCTCATTTTACATGCACGCCTATTTGGTATTGAAGAAAGCAAAATACCAGCAAGAGTTAATGAATTACTTAAACGTTTTGGTTTAGAAAATGACGTAAAAAGTTTGCCGGAAAGTCTACCTTTAGGTGTTAAGCAAAGGCTTTCTTTATCGGTTGCGGTGGTTCATAATCCTGAAATTCTTATTCTGGATGAACCTACCTCTGGGGTCGATCCTATTGCTCGTGATGACTTTTGGCGTTTGATTATTGAACTATCCCGAAAGGATAAAGTAACCGTATTTATTACCACTCACTTTATGAATGAAGCTGCTCGTTGCGATAGAATTTCATTAATGCATGCAGGTAAAGTATTAGCCAGTGATACACCTGATAATATTATTCATTCTAAAAATGCGAACACTCTGGAAGAAGCGTTTATCCGTTATTTAGTTGATGCAGGGGCAGATGATACAAATATGGATGAAAAGGAGAGTGAAACATCCAAAACTGTAACGAATGAACCCGTTAAGGTAACCCAAGATACCCATCATCTACAAGGATTTAGCTTGACTCGTATGATTGGTTGTTTGTGGCGTGAAACATTAGAGTTATCACGTGATCCTTTGCGTGCTTTATTAGCCTTTTTAGGTTCAGCAATCTTAATGTTGGTTATGGGATACGGTATCACCATGGATGTACAGGATTTAAGATTTGCGGTGTTAGATCGTGACCAAAGTATTACCAGTCAAAATTACATTCTTAATCTTTCAGGATCTAAGCGCTATTTTATCGAAAAATCGCCAATTCTTGATTATGATGACATGGATCAAAGGATGAAAAGTAATGAAATCTCTTTAGCTATCGAGATACCGCCTAATTTTGGACGAGATATACAACGTGGAGATCCAGTTAATATCGGAATTTGGATTGATGGTGCTATGCCGTCTAGAGCAGATACGGTTAAAGGATATGTGCAAGGTATGCATCTTGCTTGGTTAAGTGAAAAAATAAAAACAACAACTGGAACAGAATCTAGCGCATTAGCAAACATTGAAACTCGATATCGGTATAATCCTGATGTTAAAAGTTTACAGGCAATGGTTCCGGCTGTAATTCCAATTCTATTATTAATGATTCCATCTATGTTAGCAGCGTTATCCGTTGTTCGTGAAAAAGAGATGGGATCAATCATCAATTTATATGTTACTCCTGTTACAAGAACAGAGTTTTTATTAGGTAAGCAAGTTCCTTATATTGTTATTTCGATGCTTAGCTTCTTATTACTCCTGATTATGGCTATCACCATATTTGATGTGCCGATAAAAGGAAGCTTCCTGACTTTATGTTTAGCTGGATTAGCTTATTGTGTTATTGCAACAGGGTTTGGATTGCTTGCCTCGACAGTGACACGCAGTCAAGTTGCAGTTATATTTTTAACCACGGTTGGTACGATGTTACCCGCAATACAATTCTCAGGATTACTTAATCCAGTAGCATCTTTAGAGGGTATTGGGCGATATATTGGTGAGGTGTATCCAACAAGTCATATGCTTGTTATTGCGCGAGGTGTTTTCAATAAAGCATTAGGACTTTTTGACTTACATAACTCAATATTTGTATTACTTATTACCATTCCGATTATACTTGGTGCAAGTATATTTCTCCTCAAGAAACAAGAAGGATAGATATTATGCAAGGTTTTATTAATATTTATCGCTTAGGTATTAAAGAATTATGGGGATTAATTCGTGATCCAATCATGTTATGTTTAATCGCCTACTGTTTTACAATTGATATTTATTCTGCTGCAACAGCAACTTCTGATTCGCTTCATCATGCTTCGATAGCAGTGGTTGATGAAGATGACTCGCCTTTATCAAGGCAAATTATTGCGGCATTTTATCCACCAATGTTTAATAAACCCGTTAAATTACATTCAATGGATGTTGTCGATCGTGGAATGGATACAGACACTTATACCTTTGCATTAAATATACCGCCTAATTTTCAACGCGATGTCTTAAATAATCAAAGCCCTGAAATTCAACTTAATGTTGATGCGACGCGAATGGGGCAGGCGTTTGTTGGAAATGGCTATATTACTCAAATCGTGAATAACGAAATAACAAAATATTTCAATCAAATAGATAAACCAACCAGTTTACCGGTTAACATTGAAGTTCATACAGCATTTAATCCAAATTTAACCCGCTCTTGGTTTGGTTCGGTTGTTGAAATTATTAACATTGTTACTACTTTGTCGATTATTTTGACAGGTGCTGCTTTAATGAAAGAACGTGAACACGGCACTATCGATCACTTACTTTCAATGCCAGTTACACCATTTCAAATTATGATCTCAAAAGTTTGGTCTATGGGTCTTGTCGTTCTGGTTTCAACATGGGGAGCTCTTTTAGTGGTTGTTCAAGGTTGGCTTAATGTACCAATTGAGGGATCGATTACTCTATTTTTGATTGGTGCCGCTCTGCACTTATTCGTGACAACGTCACTTGGTATCTTTATGGCTACCGTCGCTAAATCAACAGCACAGTTTGCGATGTTATTCATTTTAATTCTTCTGCCGTTACAGATGCTTTCTGGTGGCAGTACGCCACGTGAAAGTATGCCTGAAGTGGTTCAAAATATTATGTTGTTTGCACCTACCACTCACTTTGTTGAATTAGGGCAAGCCATTTTATATCGTGGTGCCGGTTTAAGTGTAGTTTGGACTTCCTATGCTTGGCTTCTAGCCATTGGTTGTGTGTTCTTTCTCATTGCCCTTAAACGTTTCCGTAGTTCAATTGTCAATATGGGATCATAAGATCCCATATCTTCATAATATGACAAAATGATTTATTTTGTCTCTTTTTGACTTGTTATTCTTTTTCATCACTATTATTGCAATAGACACATTTTTTTATGCATACAAAAGGTATCTATACAGAATAAGATATTCGGTAATATTAAATCAGTACATCTAATTTATAACCATAATAAGATCTGTCATTGATTTCATAATTAGAAAAAAATTATAATAAATTAATAAGTTATTTCAAAATGACTCAAGTGGTTTACATAACAAAACGTACAATATCTTTAATAAAAAATCTAAATATAATTTTTTAGAACTAGGCAATAGTATTCAATATAAATAGATCATTTGAGTCTATTTCAAAAAACAATGAATCATGATTTTGAATAAAAATGTTACTTATCTGTATAAATTAGAAATAAAAAGGTACAATATTTGTATCCTCTCAAATAGATAGATATGTATATTTTCTTATTAATTATCAATTAGTAAGCATTAAGAAATCGTGCAAATCTCATCATGTCATGCGACTTGTAAATCTCAATCTTAAGGTTATGTAAACAAATTGAAAGATTTTGTTAATAAAATGAATTTAATTGTTATTTTTTTTACAAAATTACTTGTTATAATTTAGCACATATCGCAAATGAGGTTGGGTATTAAATCATACCAACATTGTAGTTTGGGATAGGCTATTTATAGAAATACTGTCATTTTATGGATATTTTGATAGTGTAAAAAAATCAGTATTAATCCTTTTAATTCTAAAAGGAATTAGAACTAAAAGGAATTAGTTATAAAGGGAAATAGTTCTAAGGAAAAAATATCTGATTTAATTGGTATCAAAGTAAAGGTCATTTTGGCTTATTACCCATGGAAGACTGGTATCACTAAAAGCCTTTGCAATTTTGCCATGGAAGGCATTATTGCAAACTCCAACCTAGTTTTTTAACGTTTATTAATTCTTTTTGTGCAAATCCGAACTCCACTGATACTATCTAACTTTGATACTAATTGTTTTTAAGATAAATAATTATAATTCTACATAAATAGGGTAATTTGTTGATAACTGATTTGCAGTAATCTATTTGTGTTTAAAAATTTATCTTAAAAAAATACTGATATTTTAAAATGATAAAAACTTTTACTTGGACTAACTTTATCCAACAAATATTGGATATTAAAAAAAATCCCAATTAAATGAGATTTTTATATTAAAAAACGATTAATTTCGTTTGGTATTTTTTAACTCTTTTGGTGATAATCCAAAATAAGCTCTAAATCGTTGAGAAAATCGAGCGGTAGATGAATAACCAACCATTGTGGCAATGTGTTCTGTTGAAAGACTCGATGTTTGTAATAAGTGAAGCGCACGTCCCATTAACACTTTTTCTTTTATTTTTTGGATATTTTCCCCTTCAAACTTTAATTTGCGATATAACGTCGCTTTACTCATGCAAATTTCTTTACTTACGTCATCTATTGTAATTTTTTTATTGTCGTTTCTTTTAAATATTTCGATAACTTTTAGGGTTGTTTCTTTTTGGCTAGGGAGGTAAGCTAAATTTGGATATCCCGAACTAACTAATAAATTGATGATCTCTTTTCTTCGGTTTTCTATTATATCTTCTGTTGCCCAATCTAAACATTCAATAAGCTGAGATATGCATTTGTATAAAGCGTTATTAGCTTTACCAAATGTGTATGTTTCAGATTTATTAGTATTATTATTTATTATATTATTATCAAAATCAGAAAATTCAAATTCAACGAGTACCGCAAAATAATTGGTATTGGCAGGAATATTTCGCATATTCATTGTTTGTACATCAGTAAAAAAAACAAAATTACCTACATTACATGCGACTTTGGTTTCATTACCAACGATTTTACATCCATTTAATACAACAACCAGCAGTGGTTTTAATATAGGTATATTAGAGAGATCTTGTTGTAGCTTTGATTTATAAGTTGAAACACACTTTTTATGATTCAATGTAGTACTTAACGTTTTGAGTCTTTCTATTTCTAATTCTGTATCTTTCATCCTAATCAATCCGTTTTTATGTTATGGTCAATTATTGAGGATATTCAATATCCATCGCTAGAATCAATGTTACCCTTGAGCTTATTATATATAATAATGATTACTATTTTTAGTTATTTATTTCACTAATGGTAATTCATTCCAATGAGTTGTATAACGTTTGCTTAATAATTGACGTTTTATTTGCCAAGGCGCAGACTTTTGTATTCCTCCTAATTGGATCGTATTTTTACCCATTTTTTGATTAATGCTATCAATTGTTTTCATAAGTTTGTCGTTTTTATGCAGCGATGGATTTGTTAAAGGTGTAGTGAAAAAGTCTGGTTGTGAATGGCTGTTTTTAATTTTTAGGTCCAATAACATTATCCCTGATTTCATAAATAAAACATCTTGCTTATATATTGCCAGCAAACCTTTTTGTGCTGCGTGAATAATTAATCGTGAGTCATCTGTTGGAAAAGAGAGTGGTACTACGATTGATGGGTGATATTGATTTGAATTGTCACAAAAGCGATTCGTTTTTAAAAAGACTAGAATAGCGCTAGCGACAGATTGTTGTTGTCTAAGCTTTTCAGTTGCACGGCTTGCATGCAGACGAATCGCTTCTTGTAAATCAAATAGTGTACTCGTTAAACGACCAAAACTACGTGATATCATGATATTTTTCTTCGGAGTGGATAGGTCATCTAACTCAATACAGTTAATACCTTGTAATTCTAATACGGTTCGTTCTAGCGTTACCGAAAAGTTCTTTCTAATATATTTTAGATTAGCTTGACGCAGATCCCATGCAGTATGAATATTGATTCTATTTAGTTTGTTTGCGATATGTCGACCTACGCCCCAAATATTATTAATTGAAAAAGTTTCTAATATATTTTTTAGTGATTTTTCATCTGTGGGTAAACAATAAACATTTTGATAAATGGCTTGTTTTTTGGCTATATGATTAGCTAACTTTGCCAATGTTCGCGTTGGAGCAATACCGATACTAACAGGAATACCCGTATCTCGTTTTACAACATTTTTTATTTTTAAACAATGTGCTGTTATATCTGTAAATCCATCTAGTTGAATAAAAGCTTCATCAATAGAATAAAGCTCAATACTCGGGGTATGGTTTTGTACAGTATCAAAGACCCGCTGACTCATATCACCATAAAGTTCATAATTTGAACTTAGCAAAATTATTTGTTTACGAATTTTAGATGGGATCTGATAAGCCGGCATCCCCATAGGTACTAATGGTTTTAATTCATTTGAACGTGCAATAACACAGCCATCATTATTGGATAAGATCCCAATTGGTTTTCCTTCTAATTTAGGATTAAAAACGCGTTCACACGAAGCATAGAAATTATTGCAATCAATTAGACCGATCATACATGTGCTCTTTTTCGTAATGAATGGATGGTATGTATAACAATCCCCCAAATATGAACATCTTTCCCCACTAAGGGAATTGGCGGATAAAGAGAATTACCTGACAATAAATGATGCTGGTTATCGAATATTCCAAGACATTTGCATGTTAACTCACCATCAACAGCGGCAACTACAATATCACCGATTTTAGGCTCCAAAGAACGATCAACAACTAACAAATCACCACTAAAAATACCATAATCGATCATAGAATCGCCCACGGCTTTAATATAATAGGTTGCGCTAGGATGCTTTACTAAATGTTCAGTCAAATTAAGTTTCGTTTCCAAATAATCATCTGCAGGGGATGGAAATCCAGCTCTTACTGGCGTATCAATTAAAGTTAAATAATTTTTATCGGCAGTATTAACCATGCCAAGTATAATACAATTATTACGCAAGTACGTTCTCCTTAAAATTAACATATAAATCTACTTCATTGTGTTATGGACATAAAGTTATAGACATATTAAAAAACGAATATGTGTATAAATATACAGTATAAAATAGCTGATACAAAAATTTTTGACTGTAAAAAAATAGAAATTGAGCAAAAAAACGCAATTGATATTAAGCAACAGCTAACATTTTTGGGCTTTCCAATTCTTGTGGAATTAAAAATAGTAGGGCAAAGATAAGCAATTTTTAACTTAAAAATAGTCCAAATGACATTATTGATTTTGTCATGCCATATAAATCGCTTACATTGTATTAATTATTCATTGATAGTTTAAAAACATAATTCACTATCTGTTATGTTAATTATTTATCTTGATAATATAAAGATAAGTAATTACATGTTGTTGTCATTCTTTTATATAAACAAATTAAATCAGTTTTTTAACTATAAAATTAGTAGCTTTTTATTGTTAATAAAGTGTTATAAAAAGCAGCAAAACAAAAGAGTTAATGGTCAAATTAACTTTTACCATAATTTAACACGCGTTTTCTCTGTGATCTTATTTATTGATTTTTATGAAATAAAACTTCGCCATTTAGTGGCGTCAAAGCAAAATTGAATGATTTTTTATTCTTTTTAAGATAGGTTGCAGACCTTGCTTAACACAAGTTAAAAAAGAATAAGTATAATACCGCGCAATTTACAGAATTTTCCATTTGATATAACAAAGGTTGACATATTAACAATGTATTCAGTTAAGCTTACATCATGTAAAACAACATTAAGCAATATAGAATTTCAAAAAACAAACATGCATTTTTACATGTAATAAATACATTCAACTTTGTTATCCGCTTTAGCTCGGTCTAAAAAAAATCTAATCAAAAGTTACCGAACAATTACCGAATTTGTATTTCAAGTAATATTATTTTAGGAGTTTTAAAAAAATGAATCTAATCTGGTCTGCAGTTGGACAAGTTGTAAGTTCTTGTCTTCCGGTTTTTTTACTTATTTTTCTTGGTTGGTTGTGTGTACAGCAAGGAATATTTACGAAAGATTCTAAAAAATTATTATCTGGACTTGTATCTAACTTTGTATTCCCAGCATTACTATTTGTGCATACATCACACGCTAAACCATCGCAAATATTCAATGGTATTTGGATGATTGCCTTTTTCTGCACGATGTCATTTTTATGGATCGTTTGTTTCTTAGTGAATAAATACGTTCTACATAAAGATCTCAAATCAACAGCCATGAGTTCAATGTTATGCTGCTTCCCAAATATGGGTGGAATGGGGGTTCCGTTCTTAACGTTAATGTTAGGCGCCTCATCTACAATTTCTGTTGCAGTCGCTAACTTTGTTGTGGCATTGTCATTAATTCCTATGACTATTTTTCTATTAGAATTATGTGACACCAAAATATCAGGTGGTAAAGTAACGGGTGCAATGGTTTTTAGTGCAGTAAAAAGTTCACTGATGAAACCAATGTTCTTAGGTGTTATTCTTGGTTTAGTGGTGAGTGTGACTGATGGTACGACTTGGATGCCACACTTTATATTTAACACTTTCGATATCATGTCTAATGCTTGTAACTTCATTTCGTTAATTGCGGTAGGTGTGGGTATCTATGGTGTTAAATTAAAAATGTCAAAACCACTTATGATCAACGTAGTTTTGAAAAGCTTCTTTACACCAGTTGTTGCGTTAATTGCTGTACATCTATTTGGTATCACAGGAATGGAAGCAGAAGAGTTAGTTTTCTTACTTGCAATGCCAACGGCATCAACAGCGGTTATTTTAGCTTATAACTGGAATGTTGAACAAGAACATGCATCAAGCATTTTCTTTGCTTCAACCGTTTTATCAATCTTTATTTTACCAACATTATTACTCATCATGGAATATACCATTCCAGGTGTGCAATAAGCATTTATAATCGATCCGAACCGCCTCATTTAGCTCGCCTAAATGGGGCTTTTTCATTAGTTTTATTTTTTATTATCATGTTTTCAATATCAATAAAAATTGCCATTCCTTAGTTTTCTTTGTGTTTTTATTTATGTTTTAACTTATTAATTAAAAATAAAATCCATCTGAAAGTAATCAGAATTTTTTATCTTTTTATAATTAAAACTAAAAGAACAACACCAAATAACAAAACATCAATATCATCATTTTATTATTTAAAATTACGAAATAATTGTCTAACTATAAATGGATGAAGAATAGAAACTGGCATCATATATAATTTTCCCCAAAAGTTATGATTATTAACTGAAGCAATAAGATACATTATATTAGTCTTCTCCGTATTATTAGTAATCCGTAAGCATAGACAAACATCAAGATGCGAGTCTTTTACCTGTAATATGAGTTTATCTTCAGTCTGTTCAATAATCGTAAAAAAATGGAGGGTATTTGAAGTTTCAAGATTGTGACGGGGTGGCTCAGGCTTATTAAATCCATGAACAGGTTTAATTCCAACTAATCTAACTAAAAAATCTCTTATTTTAAATAGAAACTCTAACCATTTAGGCTGATAAGATGTCATTATCTTATAAGCATCAAGCGCCGTAATATTTTTTGCTATGGCTATTGTTTGATAATCTAAATAATCTATTTTTTCGCCAACTAAGGTAATATCGTTAGGCAAAACAGCTAATATTTGTTGAATATGCTTTTTTTTCATTTTTCTATATTGGATACGTTAATTTAAATTTATAGCAAAATAACTCAAGTTAAACAGTAAGTTAATTTAAGAAAAATGCCTAATATGGATTATGTAATATTGTTATTATGGCACTATACCGTTACTTTTACTAGCAATGATAAATATCTTTCATTGAATTACTTCTATCCAAAAAATGCGTTTTTTTCTTAATTTTGTTAATAATAACGTTAAACCGTAAATGAACAAAAAAGACTCGTTTCCACAATTTTCTTAAACTCAGTAGCTATTTATTAACATGATTTATGAGTATAAATTAAATTTTAGGCATTTTATCTAATTAAATGGTATAGACTCCTGAATATTTTTTACAAAATTAATTTTAAATTATTAATATAATTAAATTATTTTGAATAATTTCAACTCGATTATTTAATCACACTAAAATCTTATTTATAGCCTTATCGGTAATTCTAAAAAGCATATTTTTTGGGTAATTGTGCAGTCCATTATTTTGTTTAAAAAGTTTCAGGTCATGGTTATGTTTCAGTAAAAATGATTTTTTAGATATAAATCTTAATAAAATTCAGTGAAAAATTATCCAATAAAAAATGAGCAAAATCCAAATGCTTTTAATCCTCTGTTGATCATGTTTAAGTGACAAATTTTTAATGATATTTTATTTTATTTATTAATAATATCAGTAAGTTATCTATCTAAATTAAATTTATAAAATTTTTTAAAAAATGTTGCAAATTACATAAAACAGTGTATTTTATATCAGTTTTGGATTGTTTTTAACGTAACTTCATAAAAATATTTAACTAATAATGGTAAATCATTAAAATAATCAATTTTTTAGTAAAAAATAATATTAAATAAATATTAATAATAAATAGTTTAATAAAACAAAGTTTTATTTGCAGCGCACATGAAATATATCGAGGATAGCATGGATAGAGGATTAACCAATCTGGTAAATCAATTGGATAATGGTTTAAGTCGTGGTTTAAAGCATGGTTTGGTTAATGGAGCTGGTCACAATCGCTATACGTTAAATATTGATGGTTTGTCTGCTGAGATTTCAATTTTACAGGTTGAAGGCAATGAGCAACTTAACCAGCCTTGGCATTACATGATTACTTTCACCAGCTCGGATAAACAACTTTCTGTTGAGTCATTTCTTAATCAAAATGCCCGTTTGAGTTTTAATCCTGCTAATTCTAGCCGTTTAAGCGACTTTGCAACTCAAGGAGTTAATGCACTTAATTCCTTAACTTCGGCTAATCCTTTAAATGCATTAAAACAGTCTGAGCCATTAAAACAGTTAGATAAGCTTAAACAATCCAATTCACTTAATTCTTTAACCCAGTTTAATCCGCTGAATCCGTTAAATTCACTATTATCTCAGGGTGGCTCACGCACTCTTTATGGTGTGATAACCCAGTTCAGTCAATTATCAGTCAGTAACGATGAAGCTCGTTATCAGGTTGTCTTATCCTCGCAATTAGCGAAACTGGCATTAAGTCATAACTGTGCTATTTTTCAGAATCAAAGTGTTATCAGTGTGGTTGAAGAGGTCTTGCGAGGTCATGGTTATACAGGAATTGATTATCGTTTAGCACTTAAAGAGCAGTACCCTGAACGTGAATTTATCACCCAGTGGCAGGAGAGTGACCTTGAATTTATTCAAAGATTGCTTGCTGATGTGGGGGTCTATTTCCGGTTTGAAACGCATGGTGAACACAATTGTGATGTGATGGTCATCAGTGATTATGAGCAAGGTTATCAGCAGGTGGCTGATATTGTGTACAAACAACCGAGTGGTACACTGGATAATGGCGTTGAAAGTGTCTGGGATATAACCTTACACAGTCAGATGGTGGAAGCTTCGGTACAAGTACAAGATTATAACTACCGCGATGCAGAGGCGAATTTACTCGGTGAAGTTAACAGCCAACAGAAAGATAACACCACTTATGGTACCGATTACCGTTATGATGAGCACTATAAAGGGTTAAATACCAATGGTTACAGCAATAATGGAATTGATAGTGACACCAACAATAATAATGATGACGATAATGATGAAAACAGTGGTGATATCGATACCGACGACGGTAACGGCAATAATAACGATAATAGCAGTGATATTAGCACTCATTCTGGTAATGCGAGTAATGGTGTTGAAAGTGGTGAATGGTATGCTCGCATTCGCCATGAACACGCCATTAGCCGTCAAATTGTTATCCGGGGTAAAAGTAATCAGGCCAATTTAGCTCCGGGTCAACATATCCGCATCAAAGGCAGTACGATTGCCGGAATAGATGAGGGGGTAATGATATTAACGGTGCAAGGTCAGGGAAACCGCAGTGAGGCTTATGAACTGAGTTTTACCGCTATTCCTTACCAGCCATTAAAACCTTACCGCCCGGAGCCGATTCCTTTCCCAACCATTGATGGCACGTTACCGGCACGGGTAACCAGTCCGGATAATGACACCTATGGTTATATTGATATACAAGGGCGTTATCGGGTTAAATTTAACTTTGATTTAAAAGAGTGGCGAAACGGTGAAGAGAGCTTATGGTTAAGACTGGCTAAACCATATGCAGGCAGTACCTATGGTTTTCACTTTCCACTGATTGATGGCACAGAAGTTGCGGTAGCGTTTACTAACGGTAATCCGGACCGACCTTATATCGCGCATGCGATGCATGACAGTCAACACCCTGACCATGTGACCACCATAAACAAACACCGAAATGTAATTCGTACCCCTGCTAACAACAAACTGCGGATGGATGATAAGCGGGGACAAGAGCACATCAAGTTAGCGACCGAATACGGTAAAACCCAGCTTAACATCGGGCATTTAGTTGACCAAAACAAAGAGCAGCGTGGTGAGGGATTTGAACTGCGCACCGATGAGTGGGGAGCGATTGCTGCCAATAAAGGCTTATACCTGACCAGTCAGACCGAGCCTAAGGCACAGGGTAAACAGCTTGATATGCAAGGTGCCATTACTCAGCTTGAAAATGCGTTATCAATTGCTAAAGCACTACAAAATGCAGCAACTGCCTCTGAAGCCCATGGTGCGGATACCGACAGTCAAGAACAACTTAAAGCGACATTAACCCAATTAGCCCAAAGTGGTATTCTTGCTTATGCACAAGAGGGCATCGCTTTAACCAGTCCTGAAAACATCCAATTGTCAACTTCAAATAGCGTTTCAATGACCAGTGAAAACCAAACTGACATTAATGCGTTAAAAAACATAACCGTCTCATCCGGTGAATCCATCGGTCTATTTGCCCATAAATCAGGAATGAAAGTCTTTGCTAACCAAGGTGATGTTAACGTTCAGGCGCAAAATGCCAACCTGAATATGGCCGCCAAGCAAGATATTAAAATAGACAGTGTCGATGGAAAATTAACGGTCACCGCAAGTGAAGATCTGAAGTTAATGTGTGGTGGTTCATACATCAAAATCAGTAGTGCTGGGATTGAATTGGGTACCGCTGATAATGTTTATATAAAAAGTAATGCATTACAGAAAATGGGACCAGCATCACTGTTTTTACCAAATACAGATCTTCCATTAAGCGTTGTTGAAATTGCAAAAGACTTGCCATATCAATTAAATCTTAAAATAGCCGATATTCCTGGTAGTATGGGAATAAATTATCCTAATACCTCATGGAGAATTGTTTCAGCCAACAGTTCAGATGATGCCCTAATGACAGATGATATTCTTTGTGAAGGAAAAACCTCTCAAGCAGGTGAATTATTGTTAACGGCTGAAGAGTCAAAATTATTATTAGTCCAATATAATAAACGCCCGGGATATTTATGGATCGTCAATAACAATATAGCTTATCAATTGCAATTTTCGAATCTAGAGGAAAGTAATAGTTTAAAAGCCAAGATTCAGGCTGCTCGAGCGATGGGTTATCATTTAAACACAATAAAAGAACAAAATCGTTTTTTGAAAGCTGTAGAAAATGATTCATTCATTAAGAAAAATCAGTTGGTTGATTCAATAAAAAAATAGTGGTACATAAATGAAGGAACACAATAAAACACAAGTAATACTTGATAAAAATAAAGAGCAAGAATACACATCAACTGTAACAGATGATATTTGGCTTTATGATATTAATGAGCAAAATAATAGAAACAATTTTGCAGAACCTATACATAACAACAGTGTAAAAAGTTATGTACAATCTTATGACTATTTTCAAGATTTACTCACTGCCATGAGAAGTGCTGAAAAAGAGATCTATATTACTGGTTGGCAAGTGAATTGGGATGCAATGTTAACTCCAGATTTACGACTTGTTGATATATTACTTGAAGTGACGCAAGGTAACGAAAATTTAAAAATTTTTATTTTACCTTGGGACGATTGTTCACCAGTAGAAACATATGATAATGAAGCTAAAATAGTATTGAGAAATTATATTAATGAATATATAGGGCGTGAAGCTATAGCTGTCAGATTACATAGTTCGAGCAATGATGAGCCTGGCTATAGTCTGGCAACTAAAAAATTTTTTTCTCATCATCAAAAATGTGTCATTATCGATAGAAAAATAGCATTTGTTGGAGGTATAGATTTGGCTTATGGTCGTTACAGTCATGGTTATAAATTAGATCCTAATGCTGATGAACGAAAAGTGGCAAATCGTTATAATCCTTGCATAGAGCCGATGGATAAACCCAAAAAAGAAATAACTTTATCTTTTAAAGTTAAAAATAGAAAATCATTAAAAAATAATAAAAAATATCAGAATGAAGTTTTTGTTGAAAAACGTTTGCAACGCCAAGAAAGCTCATTAGCTGATAATCAACCGATTATGCCATGGCAAGATATTCAAGTTAAAATTGAAGGAAAAGCGGTATTTGATCTGGTGACAAATTTTGTTTTACGATGGAATCAAGCTGATTATTCAAATGGTGAAACACGACCAAGATATAAGGACAATTATATAAATGACAGTAATAATGTAGTTAGCTTTGAATGCATTAGTCGTCGTTTATTTTTACCAACACAAGAAGAGTATGATGCTTTAGTAGATAAGGGAAATATAAGTGTTCAAATATTGAGAAGTGCATCTAGTAAAATGCGTGGAAAAGAAAAGAGTAACGTTTTTGCGTCTGATAGAAAAAAACTACAAAAAAATATTAAGGAAAATTTAGAAACTGTATCCGAACCTCAAAGTGATATCTACCGAATTATGCTTAAATTAATCAAGAAAGCAAAACGATTTATTTATATTGAAAACCAATTTTTCGTATCAGATTATGGGAATCCTGAACGAGTTCCCAGTGGTAAACTTTCTAAACCAGCAAATACTGAAAGTGGAATAATACCAAATGTGACAAGAAGTTTTTCAAATACAGGTAAAGATTTACCTGAAAATAAAATAGTAAAAGAATTGAGTGATAAAATAGCAAATGTTATTTTTGCATTAAAACAAGAACCATTTCATATTTATATTACATTACCAGTCCATCCTGAAGGGGTATTAAATGACGGATCTACGATGGCGATGATTCATCAAACAATGCAAACTATTTCATTTGGAAGTGACAGTTTGCTTAATCGAATTCGAAAACATTTATGGGTTTATCAGCAGCTAATTAAAGATGAAGTACCACGTAAAGAGTGGGGTAAAATGCGTTCGGCTTATTACGATAAAATTGGTAATAATTATCAAACTATTCCATTAGAAGAGTGCGATAAATATGTAACCTTGCTTAACTTGCGAAGTTGGACTCAACTAGGCGATCGTACCGTGACCGAGCAAATCTATGTGCATAGTAAACTTACTATAGTTGATGACCTTTATGTTTTAGTAGGGAGTGCCAATATTAATGACCGTAGTTTATTGGGCGGACGAGATTCAGAACTGGCCGCATTAATTGTTGATAATGATACAAAAATTGTAACTTGTTCTGAGCGAGGCATAAAGATACCCGTTAGAGCCTTTGCCTATCAATTACGCAAACAAATTTGGCAGGGTTTATATGGTGAAGGTTTAGAACAAGCTATTGAAGTACCTGAACTGGCTAGTAGCGTAAAAGCCATTCAATCAAGAGCCAAATCAAATACAGCAATTTATGAGTCAGTTTTTCCATTTATCCCAAGAAATTATTTACAAAAGTTTTATAAAGCTGAGGAAGATTTAGATACCTATGCATCGATTTGGCCTGCATTAGATTATGATAAATTGGAAGAGTATAAAAATATAAAATTGAAAGAAGAAAAAAGTGGTAAAGGAAAGCACAATTTATATAGAACGAACAAAGAACGTCATGAAAGTAATAAATATTTTTTAAACGATCAGGCAGAAGATAGAGATATCAAAAAATTATTAGAAAAAGATTATTTTAACGAAGAATTATTAATGCCTTTTAATGAAATTTTTTGGCAAAATTATAATATTAATGAAGAACAAAAATTAAAAGACATTAAAGGGTATATTACATTGGTACCTATACATTGGACTAAAGGAGAAAATAATGCTATTCCTTTTCATATTAGGCTGTTAACTTAGGGGGGGAACTATGAAAAAAATAATTTCTACTTTTATTTTTCTGAATTTTAGTTTTTGTACGCACGCAGTAAGTTTAAATTATAAAACCGAATGCATTGGTTCATATTCTATTGATCTACCCGATAATATCGAGGTTGCATTGTATCCTACCAATGAATATTTTAAACCTAAAACTAGATATCCAATATATTTTTCAGATGGTAAGTGGGCTATTTTATCAACTTTCAATTATAATCATAATAACTTGTCAATTACTGCGAATTGGACTGATACTGAATTTATTAACGTTAAAAAAAAGATGCAGAATTCTATTCAAAAAGTTAAGAAAGAAAACCCTGAAATTTTAGCAGAATTATGGAATAAAAAAGATAATTTTGGCTTTTATGCTACAGTCGCTTCTCGTGTAATTTTTGCTGAAAATAATAAAATTTATTCTTTCTATTCTGATGAACATTATCAAGGTAAAAAAAGAGATTTTGATTTTTATGAACAAAACGCTAAAGCAATTATAAATGGTTTTTCAACACGCAACTTATTTGAAGTACCGCAAATGGCGGGAAAATGCTTTCCTTACAGTTTTGTGGCAGGTGATGATTCAAGTACCCCTATTAATCTTACAGTCTCATTTCGTTTAAATGAACATCCCGATATTGTAATTTCTTTTACAGAAAATACTCGTTCATTTACCAATTCATTGAATAATCATGCCAAAGATGAATTTAATGACTTTTGGAACAATAATTATGATATTAATAATTACAATATAGAAAATATAAAATTATTAGGTTTTCCAAAATATAAAAAAATTAGAATGGATGGTCGGCAAGGCGTAGCAGGATTGGTTGAGATAAAATATCAAGATAAGTCACCATCTGATTATGGATATTATAGTGTGGTTGATGACGATTCAAGAAATACAGAAAGTAGTAAGAAAAATCACCCATGGTTAATATTATCAGTAATCGGTAATCAGAGCGAATCCAAAGGCAAAACTCCGCTGACGAAAGATGAGATATATGAACTAGCAAAAAAAATTGAAGCCTCAATTAAACGAAGAGCAACAGAGCAATGATTGATCATTTAAAAGGATTAGGAAATTTGTCTTCTTCGAAATTGATTAGAAGTGATATAACAAGATTTATACTATTCACAACCTGTATGGTTATCAGCAGTATTACGCAGGCAGCTGATTTAACATTTAAAACAGAATGCATGGGATCTTATACGATTGATCTACCCGATAATATTGAGGTTGCTCTTTATCCGGTTGAGCGTTATTTACAGCCAGGTTCAAAGTTTCCAAATTATTTTTTAGATGGCAAATGGGCTATTCTTTCTATTTTTGAATATAACAACAATAGAATATATATTACCGATGGTCATATTAACAAAAAAGGAATGAAAAAAGCTGTTGACAAATTAATCAATGATGCTGATGGTAGATTGAAAACTAATTTTCAATATAAAATTAATAATATTAACGATAATGATAAATTAATTGGTTATTATAGTGATTATGTTAGCAATCTATCTTTTATAGCCCATGAGCGAATTTATACATTCTATTCAAATGAAAATCATCAAGGAGAGGAAAAAGATTTTGCATTTTACAAACAAAATGCCGAATCGATTATCAATAATTTTAGAACTCGAGAACTGTTTGAAGTGCCTAAAGAAGCCGGGAAATGTATACCCTATGGTTTTGTTGCTGGTAATGATAAAACGATGCCAATTAATATGACGGTCTCTTTCCGTTTAAATGAACATCCCGATATTGTAATTTCATTTTCAGAGAGTACTTGGTCATTTACTAATTCATTGAGTTTTACCAGCAAAGATGAAATCAATCTGTTTTGGAATACGAATTATGATATTAATAATGATAACATTAAAAATATCAAATTATTAGGGTTTCCGTTTAAGTATCGAGATATTAAGATGGATGGACGAAAAGGATTAGCAAGCTTCGTGGAAATACGTTATAAAGATAAAGCTCCGTCTGATTACGGTTACTATAGTATTGTCGAATATGATCCAGTAATTAAACAAAGTTCAAAAAATTACCCATGGTTAATTATGTCAGTAATCGGCAAACAGAGCGAATCCAAAGGTAAAACTCCGCTAACGAAAGATGAGATATATGAACTAGCAAAAAAAATTGAAGCCTCAATTAAACGAAGAGCAACAGAGCAATGATTGATCATTTAAAAGGATTAGGAAATTTGGCTTCTTTGAAATTAATTAGAAGTGATATAACAAAATTTATACTATTCACAACCTGTATGGCTATCAGCAGTATTACGCAGGCTGCTGATTTAACATTTAAAACCGAATGTATTGGATCTTATTCTATTGATCTTCCAGATAATATAGAAATCGCTCTTTTTCCCATTGAGCGTTATTTACAACCTAGATCAGATTATCCAAACTATTTTTTAGATGGTAAATGGGCTATTCTTTCTACGTTTAATTATAATAATAATAATATAGATATTGCTGATGGTAAATTTAACAAAAAAATTCTACAAAACATTGTTAATCAATTAAATAGCGATTATGATGAACGATTGAAATCTAAACGTCAGTATGAAATTAAAAATATAAATAATAACAATAAATTAATTGGTTATTATAGTGATTATGCTAGTAATCTAGCTTTAATAGCCAATGAACGAATTTATACATTCTATTCGAATGAACGTTACCAAGGTGAGGAAAAAGATTTTACATTTTACAAACAAAATGCCGAATCCATTATCAATAATTTTAGAACTCGAGAACTGTTTGAAGTGCCTAAAGGAGCAGGAAAATGTATACCCTATGGTTTTGTTGCTGGTAATGATAAAACGGTGCCAATTAATATGACGGTCTCTTTTCGCTTAAATGAACATCCCGATATTGTAATCTCATTTTCAGAGAGTACTTGGTCATTTACTAATTCATTAAGCTTTAGCAGCAAAGATGAAATCAATCTGTTTTGGAATACAAATTATGATATTAATAATGATAACATTAAAAATATCAAATTATTAGGTTTTCCCTTTAAGTATCGAGATATTAAGATGGATGGACGAAAAGGATTAGCAAGCTTCGTGGAAATACGTTATAAAGATAACGCTCCGTCTGATTACGGTTACTATAGTATTGTCGAATATGATCCAGTAGTTAAACAAAGTTCAAAAAATTACCCATGGTTAATTATGTCAGTCATCGGCAAACAGAGCGAATCCAAAGGCAAAACTCCGCTGACGAAAGATGAGATATATGAACTAGCAAAAAAAATTGAAGCCTCAATTAAACGAAGAGCAACAGAACAATGATTGATCATTTAAAAGGATTAGGAAATTTGGCTTCTTTGAAATTAATTAGAAGTGATATAACAAGATTTATACTATTCACAACCTGTATGGCTATCAGTAGTATTACGCAGGCAGATGATTTGTCGTTTAAAACCGAATGCATTGGTTCATATTCTATTGATCTACCCGATAATATCGAGGTTGCATTATTCCCTACCAATAAGTTTCTGGAACCTAAAACAAGATTTCCAGTCTACTTTTCTGATGGTAAGTGGGCTATTTTATCAACTTTTAATTATAATCATAATAACTTGTCAATTACTGCGAATTGGACTGATACTGAATTAGTTAAAGTAAAAAAAATGATGCAGACTACTAATCAAAAAATAAAAAAAGATAACCCTGAAGATTTAGTAGAATTGTGGAATAAAAAAGATAATTTTGGCTTTTATGCAAAAGCTGCTTCGCGTGTAACTTTTACTGAAAATAATAAAATTTATTCTTTTTATTCAGATGAACACTATCAAGGTAAAAAAAGAGATTTTGATTTTTATAAACAAAACGCTACAGCTATTATAAATGGTTTTTCAACACGTAATTTATTTGAAGTACCGCAAATAGCGGGAAAATGCCTTCCCTACAGTTTTGTTGCAGGTGATGATTCAAGTACCCCCATTAATCTTACAGTCTCATTTCGTTTAAATGAACATCCCGATATAGTAATTTCTTTTACAGAAAATACTCGTTCATTTACCAATTCATTGAATAATGATGCCAAAGATGAATTTAATGACTTTTGGAACAATAATTATGATATTAATAATTACAATATTAAAAATATAAAATTATTAGGGTTTCCAAAGTATAAAAAAATTAGAATGGATGGTCGGCAAGGTATAGCAGGATTGGTTGAGATAAAATATCAGGATAAGTCACCATCTGATTATGGATATTATAGTGTGGTTGATGACGATTCAAGAAATACAGAAAGTAGTAAAAAAAATCACCCATGGTTAATTATGTCAGTCATCGGTAAACAGAGCGAATCCAAAGGCAAAACTCCGCTGACGAAAGATGAGATATATGAACTAGCAAAAAAAATTGAAGCCTCAATTAAACGAAGAGCAACAGAGCAATGATGATTTAGTTAATGTTTAGGTTTATTTGAATTTATAAATAGAGGTTTTTAAAGATTAAGTATTCTTAATAAATAGTATTTCAATTTACAAAAGCTGAATACTTAAAACTATAAATTAGTTAATGCATTATGATTAAAAATAGCTTATAAAGTAGAAGCTAAAATGTAACTACCAATATTAATTAGAATTTTAAATGAAATTTATAAGAAGTTTATATCAAGATTTTAAGTGAAAATTATATATCTAGTAAACTAGTAAAACGATAAATTGAAAGTGTTATAACTTAAAGAATATAAAACGTTTTGAATTATTCAATTAAAAGTGTTCTAACAAAGGAATTTTTCAAAACAGGGATTATTATAATAAAAAAGATAGCACTAATTGTCTTAATGTGAGTAACAATGTTTATAAAAATACCCATTTAACAGCAAATTAAAAAGCTTTATTAATATAAAAGATTTTTTAACCACCTATAGTTTATACAGATTTTTAAAAGAGTAACATAATAATACTTATAAATAGATTAATAATTATCAATGATATTATGTAAAGAGTTTCAAATATTTCTTATTAATAACAAAAATAGCAATGATAGCCATTAAAGCGCTAAAGAATGCGGCAAGATAGTTAAAATATTCTGCTAGTGTCATAGAGAGAAGAACCAATAATTTCAGAAAGTAGCAAAGTACTTTGAAATACGGCGTAATCAGTAGCTGTTTGTTTGCTTTGTTTAGCATAAATCATGGTAAAGGTATAGATACTAACCACGGTAATTAATATCGATAATAAAAACTGCATAGGTAGTAGCTAACTTTAACGATAACCTATTTTATCCAGCCAATAATTTTCCACTAAAGGTGCTCATAGAAACTTAACCATCAATGTATTCTTGCTAGGGGAATTATTGCAATTACAGCCAGTGATATGCCTGCATCAAGCAATAAAATAGGATGAGCATCAAACGCTAAAACAACAGGAATGTCTTGAATAATATAGAGTTTGTAAATTATAAATAGAAAATAAGGTCGGCGATTATTGCTAGTATTTTGGTTATTAATAAAGCATTTCTATAAATCTTTTATTTTTTAATAAATCTATAAAAAAGGGCATTTACTGCTAAAAAAATTATATGAAATAGTAGCTTTATTTTATTGTAAATGCAAATGACATTTGTTATCGTTTATGGATTATGAAGGAGCATATATGCATTCAGATGAAATATTAAGAAATTATAGATCTGAAAATCATATCGATGGTTCTAGCTATATAGAGCTTCAGCCTGGCTTATCTGTGAGTGTGGTAACAGCAGAACATTTAAATGCAGTAGATGTTTGTAAAAAATTTTCTAGCTGTAATAATTATTTATGTTTTAATTGCCAATTACAGGGTAAATTACATATGCAAATTAAAGATCGACACTTTCGCACTCATAAAGGTGACTTGATCTTTGGTTTTACTGGTGGTGAAAGCTTTTGCTTACAGCATTCTGATGATTTTTGTAATGTGGAAGTCATGGTAATGCCAAAATTATTAGAAGTATTGCTAGGCGATATTGATTTTCAATTTTCATGTTTAGATCATAATATGAATTTTTTTTTACACCATCATAAATTAAAAGCTAATAATAATGTGCTATCTTCAGCAAGGCAACTGTACCATTTAATACAAAACACCGATTGTAAAGTTACTAATAGATTATTGTTGTATGCTTATGTTTTAGAATATTTAAATTGGTATTTTCACTCTTTTAATAGTTGTCTTGGAAAACAAGAATTTACCCAAAGAGAATATAAACAAATCAATGTTGCACATGATTATTTGTTAAAAGATTTAAGTAGTCCTCCAACAATTGATTGGTTGGCAAAAAAAGTAGGAATGAATCAAAATAAGTTAAAAAAAGGCTTTAAAAAGGTATTTGGTAAAAGTATTTATGCCTATTTTTTAGCCGAGCGTATGAATAAAGCTAAGCAGTTATTAGTGACTAATAGCGTAACTGAAACAGCGATTATAATGGGTTATAGCAATATTAGCCATTTTAGCTCCGCTTTTCGTAAGCAGTTTGGGGTATTACCAAAAGAAGTACGCCGACAAAATGCTTATACAATTAATAAATGTGAATAGTTCAGCTACTATTGACTTTATTTGATGTTTGTTTATCGATTATTGACTAAATAAACATTGCATTTCAATAGTGCCTGTTAGTAATTTATTTTTTTGTGATGATCGTTGTCAAATGCTCTGCACGAGTTAAACCGACAATTGTTTGTTCAGCCATAGTGACAGAATAGATACTTTCTAACCATCTATTTTTTGATTTATTACTGTTTTCAAACACGGTTACAGTTTTTACTAAAATACTTTTATTAAAAATTAACTCTAAGGTGACAGGGTAACCTTTAGCCAGTAAAATACTTAGTCAATTAATCGCTGATAGTCTAGAACCGCCTACGTAAAAAAAACATCATTTTAAAGTTCTCTATTACCGTCACGACCAATCCAATAAACATATTGAACATCGGTTAAAGAAAATGGTCATTTGTAACTCTATCCATCACAGTGAGTGAACTTGTAATAAAGATAATCTTACTAAAAGTCTTTAATAATAATGTTTACCATTGCTGTAAGGTTGAATATTCTATCAGTTCAGCAAAGGTGATATTATAGCCACAGATTTACGCCATTGACTAACCAAATGCATAATATGTAATGAGTCGAGTCCACTTTCAATGAGGTTATCCGTGTCTTTAATTTCACCTGTTACATGTGGTAATAATTTCTTTATTTGATCATAAATTTCGTCATAACTAATATCCGTTACTGATAGAGACATAATTATGGCTCCATCCCTGCCACTGATTATTATCCTCTAACCACTAAATAGCGTGATATACAACTAAGCTTTTCGATGGTTTCTTCTAGTTCTCGTTCAGGTGATGATTGATCAATAATGCCAGCACCTGCTTGCAACCAAACTTGTCCGTTTTGTTGATAAAGACTTCGTAATACAAGAGCTGCATCTAAACTACCATTGCTATCAACAATCATTACGCTACCACTATAAGCCCCGCGTTTGTTTGCCTCATGATGTCGAATGGCGGCTAAAGCTTCACGTTTGGGTATACCAGATGCAGTTACAGCAGGAAAGAGTGATTTAAAAGCATGCCAAGCAGTTAAATTAGGTTTTAATTTACCTGTAACACGTGACGCTAGATGTTGTACTGTGCCACGTTTGGAAACTGTCATAAATTGTGGAATAACAACGGTGTGTTTTTCGCAAACACGTTCTAATTCTTCAAAAGCAAGTTTTACAGATACGGCATGTTCGGCAATTTCTTTAGTATCATTAATTAACTCGTCATAAAGTTTTGCTGACTGTTCTGGATCATCTTGTTTTAAGGCTCTAGTGCCAGCTAAAGGTTGGGTGCTTACTATGCGTTCTTTATTAACTTCTAATACTGTTTCTGGGCTAAAACCAATTAGTTTTAGATCATTAAAATTAAGTACAAAAGAGCGAGCAGGGGTATTATGTTTGCGACCAAGTTGATAGCTGGCCACAAGATCAATATCAGCCGGAATCGGAACTCTTCGGGATAAAATAATCTTTTGGTATTGACCTGCTTTAATTTCATTAACTGCGATTGCTACTTTTTCTTTATAAAGTTCAGCATTAGTTGAACGAATGATCGCTTCGTTTTCTTTGAACGTATTATTAATTTTTGGAACGGTATGATTAAGTTGATCTAACTTTGTTACAACAGTATGCAGTTGTTGTAAGCCTTCCTCAGTTATACTTCTAAGTAATGCTTGGTTATGAGTAAATCTAACTTCTTGGCTAGGAATAAATAGCTGTAATAATGTTTCATCATTATTACTTATATAATCTGGATCGTGGAAGATATGAGCTAATTCAAATTTACTAGCACCATAAGCACGCCAATCGGCAATGGATAAAGAAGCTAATGCCGCATTAATATTGTCTATAATCTCAGCTTGGTCCCAATACTGTTGTTGTTGGTTATAACAAATGATCGCTTTGTCCGCAGACACAGTAAGTTGTGCAATATTACCTAAACCAACTGACCATTCACCATTATGCTCATAGACCGCATATTGTTCATTTAGTTTATTGTTAATCAAAGCAACAGCAAGATCTAATGGCTGATTATTAATGCTAATTAATTGTTCAAAATAAGTTTGTTGTTGGTTATTTTTCATTTATTGTTCACCTATAATAGATAAGCAGCGTTTGTCAATTTTTCCTACAGAGGTTAATGGCCATTTAGTCTAGTGTTCTAATTGATCAGGCAATTTGTAAAAAACTATACCTTGTTGTTCAAGAAAATTTCTAACATCACTTAAAGTTATTTGTTTATTAGAGGAAATAATGAAAGCACAATTAATCTCTTCTAACCGACTATCTTTAACGGGTACTACGGCATAGTTTTCGATAGAAAGGGGCTCAATAAGCTTTTGTTCTTCTATACTCCAAGTTGCTGTTTCAGAATTTGTCATTGCATTAACCTTTTTTAGTAAGTCATAATTTAATTAAACTTCCATTTGATTATGCTAATTAATATATTTATAAATAAGAATGATTATCATTCATAAGTTAAACGTTTAATTTAAAAACTTCTCCCCTTATCGGTTAAAAATAACCCTATCAGATTTATTTTTTTAGAATTTTTCTAATTTTTATAGTTAACTATTTATTTTTTAACAAATAAAAAATCATGAGATGATTTAATAAATAAGAAATTTTTTTCAACAGGATAATGTTGAAAAGTTATTGCGCTAAACTTTAATTGAGAGTTAAAAAAAATTTATAAAATTTAGGGTGTTTAAATGTCAAAAATAAGTGAATTATGGAATAAAGGACAATTACCAACTAAAGACGGTGTTTATCTTGCAAATGGAGAATCGTTTTCTTTTTTTGCAAACTTCTACCCTAATATTTTTATAAAAAAAGGAGAGTCATTTAATCTTGTTGATTTTTTATATCAAAATCCTGACGATATAACAAATATAGATATTTTTAAGAAAGTTGAAATACAGATAGGAGGAACATGCTTGTTGGGTGAGGGAAGTTTTGGTTCAGAAGGGTTTATTGCCTATATAGCAGCTGATGAAAAGCTAAATTGGGTGAAATATTTTGAAAAATCTAATCCTTTTATAAATGCGATCGAATTATCAGGTCAATTGCTTGAGGTAGAATCTAGCGCTAATTATAAAGTAATCTTAGATTTAGAAAATCCTGTTAATATTAAATCGTCATATAATAATGAGTAAATTACCTATTAAAATATATAAATTTCAATGTATTATTTGAGGCTTAACACTTAACAGTATTATTAACCTTTTCGGGTGAAATATCTAAATAAAGACGGCTTACCCTACCATAATAATTTCTATTACGACCTCTTAATGGTATGCTGAAAAAATTGACGGATGAAGCTTGTAGACTTGTCTAAGTGTACTCATATCTGCTATCGAGTAAACCGATACAGGAAATTGAACCTATCTCGATCCAATAAAATCTGAGGTATTAAAAAAACAATAGTTAGACGGAGAAATAGGGCAGCAATACAATACTTTTAAGTATCATGAACCTGATATAGATCGCTTTACTCAGCCAAATACAATAGGTTTGAATTCTCTAAAAAACATTAAAATGTCTTAAATAAAAAAGCTGGTATACGGAATAATTAAACATGAATAAATTTGATAAAGAAATGCAATTCCTTATAAAAAAAGAAGGTCTAGACGATTTTTCAGTCTTTTTTTCTGATTACGAAACTTTTGAGGAAATTCCATTATTTTCAAGGTTCAAACATATTTCATTTTTATCATCTCTTTCATTTAATGAAAAAAATAAGATTTTGATAAAAAAATGTCTTGAATTAATCAATACATGTAAATTGAAAGTTAAAGATTATATTGACGATAAAAATATAAATAACTATTTTATCTGTGTGAGTTTAACTGATTGGGAAGATTATGAGGAGATAAATTGTTTAACTCCAAATATATACATATCTAGAAAGAAAAATTGGTTATTGTCGCTCTTAAAACTGAAACATTCTCAAACTATAGAAGAAAACCTCATAAGAGAATATCTATTTTCAATTAAAGAATTTGATTATACAGTACTCATTTCAAAAGATTTTGAAGCATATAAAAGAGTGTATATTGTACATAAATCTATTATTAATGAAGATATAGAATTAAATTAGAAATCCAATAAATAAAATCAAATTTGTAATCCAATAATAAAAAGAAATTTTGCATTTGAAGAGTTAGAACAAAATAGAGATATGATTGAAAGCGAAATTGATTATTTAGTTAATTAAAAATAATTTTATGATTTCAACTAAAAATACAGCAACAACTATAATTATATATCTTAATGGAGATGTTAAAACAAGCTGACCTATATTGAACAACTGGGATTAACTGGTTGTAATATAAAACCAGTAAAAAATTTGAAGATGACTTTATTCGATACAAAGGTCTCTTTGAAAATTACTTAGGCGAAAATGACCAAAATAGTAAATAATGCGGAAACTGAACTTTTAAAGGATATTGTCATGTTGCAAAGCGGTCGGAAGATTTAGGTTTATCATGTTTCACTAAGGCATCAGATAAAGCCATGGACAATCTCCTCAAACAACAAAACAGAAAAAAGGAGATTCTAATTATAAGGAGATAGAACTAAAAAACAGTAAAAAATGCAATGTATCGTTGGATGTACCATTTACGAGTGGATTATAATACAACTCAGTACTCTTTAATGGAGTACAAAACAAGGCTTACTGACTGATTTTAAAATAAAAAAAGTCGATAAATATTTGATTATAAAAGACTATGAAACGTGAATTGGAGCGGGAAACGAGGTTCGAACTCGCGACCTCAACCTTGGCAAGGTTGCGCTCTACCAACTGAGCTATTCCCGCAAAAGAAGTGTTTTAAATGGTGCCCGGGGCGAGACTTGAACTCGCACGGCCAAAAAGGCCGAGGGATTTTAAATCCCTTGTGTCTACCGATTTCACCACCCGGGCTCAAAACTAATTATCAAAAAGTAATTCGCTTTGGATGCTGTGCATTTTACCTATCTCAGTTTTTCAGTCAATAGAAATTTTAAATAAATCGATTGATTGCTTAATGTTTAACTTGATAATGGCTTAAAGATATTCTTTTGCTGACTTAAAGTAGATTTGTGTAATTTTATTGAGTCAAAGTTAAACAATAAAATTACACTTTTAAAATTTAGAAGAAGAGGTATTATTCTTCCTCTAAAAGATCCGTATGTGCTATCCATAAATATTGGATCATGGAAAATATGGTTAAAATTGTAGCAAGTAATAAAGTGACTAAGCCTGCATAAATAACAATGTCACAAGGACGCCAAAGTAACCAAGTTAATGCAGTCATTTGAGCAATGGTTTTGATTTTGCCAATGGACGACACGGCAACATTACTACGTTTGCCAATTTCAGCCATCCATTCACGTAAAGCGGAGATTATAATTTCACGTGAGACAATTATTATTGCTGGAACAGAGATCCACCATGCTTGGTAATATTGAGTAATTAATACTAGTGCAATTGTCACCATAATTTTATCAGCAACTGGATCCAAAAAAGCCCCAAACTTAGTAGTTTGTCCTAAACGGCGAGCAAGATAGCCATCAAAAATATCCGTTATTGCTGCGATTAAAAAAATTAACGCTGAAAAAAAACCAGACCATTCGTGGGGTAGAAGATAAAATGCTAACACCAAAAAAGGAATTAGAATAACTCGAAATAGGGTTAAAAATGTTGGTAGGTTGATTTTCATGTGAAATAAGCTCTTTTTTTTATCTTATTAATCAAAGTATTAGTGATAATAAAAAAATAGTGTTCTTTTAACACTTATGTTGCCTGAAATGTGTTATTTTTTCAATGCGTTATTGTTGTAAATTTAGATAAATTTTTTCAGCTAACGGTTTAGAAATACCTTGTACTTGGGCTATTTCATCAATACTGGCATTTTTTAACTCTCTTAATCCACCAAAATGATTTAAAAGTGCTTTTCGTCTTTTTGCGCCCACGCCATCAATATGTTCTAATGCACTATCCGTAAGTTGTTTTGTCCCTTTTTTACGTTGCCCTACAATAGCATGATCATGAGACGCATTACGTATTTGTTGAATAAGCAATAGAGCAGGGGAGCGATCATCAAGATAATGACCTGTCCCATGTGCTTCAAAAAATAGTGTTTCTAGACCTTCTTTTCTTTCTGCACCTTTTGCCACACCGATTAAAATTGGATGATTTTTATTCCAATTTACATCTAATTGTTCAAATACTTGTAATGCTTGGTTAAGTTGCCCTTTACCACCATCAATGAAGATAATATCAGGAACTTTTTCATCAGGTAGATCTTTTTTATTGTAACGACGTGTCAATACTTGATCCATCGCAGCATAATCATCACCTGGAGTTATGCCCGTTATATTATAGCGACGAAATTCAGATTTGACTGGACCATTTTCATCAAATACCACACAAGACGCTATTGTATTTTTACCCATAAAGTGACTGATATCAAAGCATTCCATACGATTAATTTTATCAATCCCTAAAAATGCCTTAAGTGCATCATAGCGTTGTTTTATGGTTGAATTTTCTAATAACTTATTTTTGACTGCTGTTTGTGCATTAACAGTAGCAATATTAAGTAATTTTAGATTATCGCCTTTAGGTTCATCAACTAATTTAACTTGATGCTCTGCAATGATAGATAAAGTTTCTTCCATTGCTTGTTTATCTGATAATGAAAAATTTAATAAAATCTTTTGAGGAATATTTCTATTTTGATTACCTTGCAGATAAAATTGACCTAAAAAGGTTTCAATAACTTCTTCGAGCTCAGTATTTGATGGCACTTTAGGAAAGTAGGAGCGGTGACCAAAAGTTTGCCCATTGCGGATAAACAAAACATAAATACAAGCTAAGCCCGACTCATAATGGAATCCAATGACATCAAGATTATCATTATTATTATATATAGCTTGTTTTTCATTAATATGTTTTATGGCTTGTAACTGATCACGTAATGCTGCGGCTTTTTCAAAGTTAAGCTCGCTACTTGCTTTATGCATATCTTCAGTTATTTTTTGGATAATCTGCTCTGATCGTCCAGACAAAAATAATCTAACATAATTAACTTGTTCATTATAATCTTCATCGCTAACTAATCCTGGTACGCATGGACCTAAACAACGTTTAATTTGGTATTGCAAACATGGACGAGTACGATTGCGATAAGTACTATCCAAACATTGTCTAATCGGAAAGGTTTTTTGTAGTAGGGCTAAAATCTGTTTAACTGCATATCCACTTGGATAAGGACCAAAAAACTCATCTTTTTTTCGATTAATTGCGCCACGATAAAGTGATAACTGTGGATGACGTTCTTTACTAAGCTTTATAAATGGATAGCTCTTATCATCTTTTAATAATACATTATAACGAGGCTGATATTTTTTGATGTAAGTCTGTTCAAGTAGTAAAGCTTCAGTTTCGGTGTTGGTAATAGTAAATTCAACATGATGAATATGGCTGACTAGCCTATCTGTTTTAAGCGTTTTTTTACTACTGTTGAAATAGCTTTTTAATCGGTTATTGAGATCTTTGGCTTTTCCCACATAAATAATGGTCTGTTTATCATTGAACATTTGATAAATACCTGGTTTATGTGGGACTGTTTTTAAAAATGATGCTGAATCGAATTGGCTCATATTAGTTTTCAAAAGTGAGGGCTTTTTTCTCTATTAACCTCATAATGGTGCTTAAAAGCCCATTTATCAAGAGGTAGACTAGCCCTGCAACCACAAAAATTGAAAAATCATAATAATCTCCATTTAATTGATTACTATATCCCATAATATCCATAACAGGAATCATTGAAGCTAAAGCCGTACCTTTTACTACAAAAACCACTTCATTAGAATAAGTCGAAAGTGCTCGTTTTAGTGCATATGGCATGACAATTTTTAATGTTTGTCTTTTATTCATACCTAAAGCCTCACATGCTTGCCATTGACCTTGTGGTACGGATTTTAAAGCGCCATAAAATATTTGCGTAGTATAGGCTGCACTATTAAGTGTTAATGCAAGATAAGCACAGAACCAAGGAGAAGAGATAATCTCATAAAATGTCGGTACTTTGTTTAAAACATCGCCAAATTGTGATGGTCCATAGTAGATTAAAAATAGCTGAACTAATAGCGGTGAACCGGTAAATATAATAATATAAGTGCGTATAATTTTAGTTATCACACTAGAATTTAGCGATAATAAGCAAGATAAAACAACAGCCAATAGACCTGCTGAAATAATGCCTAAAATACCTAAACTTAAGGTATCAGGAAGTCCTTGTAAAATGACTTTAAGATAGTAAATAAAATTATCAAACATAACGTGACCTTACAAACTATTGGCTGATTTTGGTTGTTCAAAATAGGTTGAACGCTTTTCGATTCGTGTAATAACCTTTTGACTTAAAATAGAGATAATTAAATAAATAATCATCGCAATGAAATACCATAGAAAAGGTTGATTAGTTCGAGCAATTATGGTTTTTGTTTGCATCATCAAATCATCAATAGCGATTGCCGAAACTAACGCGGTATCTTTTAATAGTATTAGCCATTGATTACTCAATCCAGGTAAGGCATGACGCCACATTTGTGGCATGATAATTCGAAAGAACGTTCGTGATTTGCTTAATCCAAGTACTTGTGCAGCTTGTTTTTGACCGTTTGAAATTGCTTTAAAAGCACCGCGTAATGTTTGAGATGCATAAACCGCATAAAGTAATGAAAGGGCAGTTACACCACATAAAAATGGATCGGGTTTTGTGTTTGCTATGTCGATTTGCAATGTAAAGGAGGTAAATCCAAGCGAAATTGCTATTCCATCATCTAATGATATCAATAACAAAGGTAGCCCTGTATAAATTGCTACCACAATTAATAATTCGGGTAGGGCGCGGATAGTCAAATTAAATAAGGACATTAACCATGCAACGGGTTTGAAAGGTGCAGATTCTAACAGTGTAAAAATAAAAGCAAATATCATGCCTACAATTAATGATACAAAAGCTAATGATAATGTGATTGACGTTGCTTGCGCTAATGGCAAGATATATCCGTCCATCGAAGATAGAATCCAGTTTGTTCCGTTGGATAGAAAGTCTGACATAAAAAAACCGTATTTAAATTAAAAAAATAAACTCGCCGCAATGTATGCGGCGAGATCATAAATCAAGTTAAGAATTAAATTTTAACGACTAGTTATTAAACCATTTTTTATAAATAGCGTCTAATTCTCCATTTGCTTTTAGCTTATCGATTGCTTGGTTAAATTTTTCACGAAGCTCATCATTACCTTTACGTAAAGCAATACCTAAACCTTCACCAAAAAATTCATGATCAGTGATTTTATCACCTAATGGTACGATTTCGGCATCTTTACCTAACCAGTCACCGGCTACGAATGAGCTTGAAACAATAGCATCAATACGTTTAGCTTTTAAATCAAGAAATGCAAATTGATAACTATCGTAACTAACCGGTTTCACATCCGGAAATTTTTCATTCAAATATTTTAAATAAGTCGTACCTTTTTGAATACCGACGCGTTTACCTTTAAGTTGATCTAAACTTGTTAGGGAGTCTTTTAATGTGATGAATTGAATTGAACTATCATCATAATAAATTTTTGTAAAATCAACTTGTTTTTGTCTTTCAGCTGTTACATCTATACCTGCAATTGCAGCATCGATTCTACGAGTTTTTAAACTGGGAATTAAACCATCAAATGATTGATTAACGATTTTGCAAGAAACTTTCATTTCGTCACAAATTTTGTTAATCATATCAATATCAAAACCGACAATTTCATTTTTATCATTAGTAAATTCAAAAGGCGCGTAAGTTGCTTCGGTACCGATGATAAGGTTTTCTGCTGCTTGTGCAACAAATGCTGTTCCCGCTAATAAAACAGCTAATAATGTTTTCTTCATATTTTCACCCAATTATATTATTTAATGTGATAAATAAGCTTTAAATTCTTTAGTTTTAGGATGAGCAAAGCATTCTAATTGCCCTTGCTCAATAATTTTACCGTGTTCCATATAAATCACTTGCGAAGCAACTTTACGAGCAAAATCAACTTCATGTGTGACAATAATTTGTGTAATCCCTGTTTGTGATAATTCATTAATGATTTCTGCTATTTGCGATGTTATAGCTGGATCTAAAGCCGCTGTTGGCTCATCAAATAATAAAATTTGAGGTTCCATCATTAATGCTCTTGCTATAGCCACACGTTGTTGTTGTCCACCTGAAAGGTGAAGAGGGTAACGGTGTGCCATATCATCTATCCGTAAACGTTTTAAAATTGACATTGCTTTGTCACTGGCTTCTTTTTTAGACATTTTTAATACTTGACAAGGAGCTTCAATTAGATTTTCAAGTACAGTTAAATGTGGCCATAAATTATAATTTTGAAAAACCATACCAACATTTTTTCGAAGCAGTCGAATTGTTGATTCACTGATTTTTTTTGAAAAATCAAAATGTGAGTCAGCAATAGTCATTTCGCCAGACGTTGGAATTTCAAGTAAATTAAATACTTTTAATAAAGAGCTCTTTCCTGCACCACTTTGACCAAGTAAAACAATAGTTTCACCAAGTGGATAACATAATGAAACATCATTTAATGCCTGATGAGAACCATAAAAGCAATTGATATGGTTTAGTTCAATATTCATTCTTCGTTTTCTTAAATTTAAATTGACTAAATATTACTTTTTTTTGCATAAAAATGCAATCTAATTTATTAGACAATCGCTTTCTGTCTATTTTTTTACTGAAACGTACCCATAACCTGAAACTTTTTTACAAAAAATCACTCATTATTAGATATGATTGGAATGACAGGACCAAGATATTTTGGTTCTTTAATAAGGATATAAAGGTCAATAAAGGCACTGACACGAGCGAACATTTCACGGATACGCACTAATTTCATACTTTTAGGCGATGGCACAGCAAAGCATTGTGCTTGGATTCCTTGTGCAATAGCTATAAAAATTGCACGTTCGCAATGAAACTCTTGAGTGATAATTGTGAAATCATTCGCATCAAAAACTTTATTAGCGCGAACAATTGAATCTAACGTTCTGAAACCTGCGTAATCAAGAACTATCGCTTTTCTAGGAATGCCAGCCTTGATTAAATCTTTTTGCATAGTGATTGGTTCATTATAGCTTAATAGAGCATTATCTCCGCTCAGTAAAAGATAATCGACTTTACCTTTCCAATAAAGGTCGATTGCTCCATCAATACGATTTCGATAAAAACCATTTAATCCGCCACCTCGAACATATTTGGATGTGCCAAGTACTACACCAACTGCACGATATGGAAGATTGTTCTCATCGTGATAGATATAAGGTGCTGTTTTATAGCTGATCCAATAGTCAAGAATAAGAATCGCCGATATTGTAATCAAGCACAAACCAATGAAACAAGCTATAAGCTTTTTTAAATTCATGCTAAAACCAATCAAAAATAAATACCATTATTGGAAATAAAAAAGGTGCTGTCAATGATGTCATAATACCACATAAAACAAGCGACAAGGAACTGTAAGCTCCTTCGTTATAATCAACCTCAATGCAACGGGCAGTTCCAACCGCATGTGAAACAGCTCCAATAGAAAGTCCTCTAGCCGAAGCCGATTTTATTTTAACAAGATTTAATATTTGATGCCCAAAAATTCCGCCTAATGTGCCGACTAATATTACACATAATGCAGCTATAGAAGGCACACCACCTTGATCGGCAGCAATGGTTACCGCAATAGCGGTAGTAACTGATTTAGGTAAAACAGATGCTGCAATGGCATTATTGCCACCCAACCAAAAAGCTATGCAAACGCCAGTTATCATTGATGCAATCGAAGCAGTAAAGGTAATAAATATGATTGATTTCCAACGTGCTTTAATTTGAGGAATAAGTTCGTATAAAGGATAGGCAAGGGCTACAACCGAATAAGGCAATAAATCATTAATAATTTGTACATTTGCTACATATTGTGCATAACTGGTTTTAGTTATTAATAAAATTGGAATTAAAACAATAACCGATATGACTAATGGATTAAATAAAGGACTATTTAATTTAAATGAAATTTTACGAATAATGAGAAACACACAAAGTGTGAGTGGTAGCATCCATATCATGGCTGCTTCTCCTGATTTTTTGATAAAATTGTTCTTTTTTGGGGCATTGTTTTTTGGAAATTTTCGGTTAGATAAGCGGTAAAAATTAACACAATGAGCGATCCACCTACACTACTAAAGATAATAGGGATCCAATTTTCTAATAAAAGTGAATAGTTATCCATTATGCCCATAGCAGCAGGAATAAAAAGAACCGTCATATAACGCATAAATAGATTACAGCTATTTTTGATCCAACAAGTTGGGATAAGCTGGAAAGCAAGTAAGAAAAATAGAAGTAACAAACCAATAATACTGCCAGGAATCATTATCGGTATTATTTTTGAGATTATATTTCCCACCCATAAACAGAGAGTTAAAATAATCAATCCTCGACCATAGCTGAACAGCGTATAATATAAAGAATAGAGTCGATGTTTTATCGTTGCATGTTTGGCTAAAAAATGTTTCATAATATTATATTATTAAATATATTAAACTTTATGATGATTATTTATATCTGCGGCTTCAATGATATAAATAAATTTGATCCTATCATACGCCCGTCAAATTCAATTATCCAACTAAATAATGACAATAGTTATAAAGTTGTTTAATTATTGTTAATTTTTCAGGTTGTTGAATATACGTTTCAGCTAATAGTTCTAGATTCAATAAATAATCTTGTATTTTGGGTATATTAAGTTTATCTCGACAATGATTGAACCAAACAGCCTGCTCTCGTTCCGTTAATGCTTGAGGATAGTTTCGAGCTTTATATCTAAAAAATAGGGTAGCTAAACGAGGATCATCAAATGTTAAAGATAGGCTATCTAATAGTTGAGTGGGTGTTGTTCGAATCGTTTCACAGCGCAATTTATCTTGATTATTCAAAAAACCTTGGTAAATTTGAGCATCAACATCTGAATTAATTGGATAATTATTATCAATATTAAACAATTCTTGCATCTTATTTTGCAGCAAATTTTGATTTTCTTGTAGTTTTTGTAGTTTAATTAAACATTGCTCTACATCAAGCCCAAATCGTTTTGCATTTTCAGGTAACAAGGTTTTTAATGGAGCAACTATAGGGCATTTATTGGTATGAATTAATTTTAAAGGAATTCGCGATTCTCCTAACTCTAGATCTTCTGTTTTTGTATACAGTTTCTCTTTGATTTGTTCAACGGACAAATCAATAAGGAGGTCAATATCACCCGCTAAATCACATATAACAGCTGCATTATTTTGTATTGGATGCCAAATTATTGGAGCAACCACTGATAAATTACCTCGATGACTACCTAGCATGCCCGATACATGAACGATAGGTGTCATATTGACAACATCAATAAGTTCAGCAACTTTGTTTTTATTACGTAATAAGAAAAAATAATTAAATAATTTGGGTTGTTTTTCTTTTACTAGTTTAGCCATAGCAATAGTTGCATAAACATCGGACATAGCATCGTGGGCATGTTCATGCTTAATATTATTTGCTTGCGTCAGATGCTCCAAACGAAAACTAGGAAGACCATTATCATTGATGGGCCAATTGATACCATCAGGTCTTAATGCATAACAAGCTCTAACAACATCAAGAAGATCCCACCTAGAATTACCGTACTGCCAACTATAGGAATAGGGATCATAAAAATTACGATATAAAATATTACGAGTGACCTCATCATCAAATCGGATATTGTTATATCCTAAAATACATGTATTAGGTTCACTAAAAGCTTGATAGATTTGTTTAGTAAATTCAGCTTCACAAATGCCGTTTTGATTGGCTTTCTGAGGAGTAATTCCAGTAATAAGTACAGCCTCAGGATTTGGCAAATAATCTTGAGCAATTTGACAATAAATAACTAAAGGATCTTCAATGATGTTAAAATCACCGTCAGTTCGAACTCCTGCAAACTGTGCTGGGCGATCTAAAGCAGGGTTTATACCAAAAGTTTCATAATCATGAAAGTAAAAAGTTGGCTGATTTAAGTCGTTTTTCATTATTCTTTTGGGCTCTTAATTATTATTTTATTTCTTGATTTTTAACTGTTTTATTGTTCATTTATTTATTTGCAATTGTGAACATACAAAATATATAGTTATGCTTTTAATTGTGTACAAAATGTAGAAAATTAAAATGATGTCTAATGATTCAAAGCAAATAGCACTATCAAATAAATCTTATCCTAGTTTTCCAGAAATTACTACTTGATGGTTCAAGTGTAAGGATATCATAAAAAGGGAGTATTGCCTTTTAATTTCGGTATAGAGCAATACTTGAGATTTAATTTTAATCCATGAATGATATTTATCATTAATTGTAATAGCTAACGATGCAATATATTTAAAAATTCTACAAATATCTGCGTTTAATAAAGTTCTCAAAAATGGTAACATCTAATTTTTAAACTTACTTTTTATATTGCGATAGACCTAGTTATGGTTGGGCTATTTCCATTTTTGTGATAGCAAAAAGCAATTATGGTCTTTATGTCGGATTTAAAGTCCAATACGTTATGATATCAAAAGGTAAATTTTATGATATTAGATATAATTAATAAACAGGATATATCATATTGTTATAGCAAATTTTATAATGTTAACATGAGATTTATTTTAACTTTTAAATGCACTACTAATTAACTAAATCTTTAAATCATGGTTTTTCTAGTTCATATACATTAAATGTTATAACTTTTTTTTAAATTAGTAACTTGGCATTAATCAAATAAAGTTTTTTGTGACGTTGTAACTTTAAATTAAAAGTACAATACTATTATAAATAATATTATCTATAATAGTAGTTAATTATAAATCATTAATTTTTATTTAAAAATTAAGATATTTGTTGTCCTCTATCTCTTTTAAAAACGATGTTAAATGATGTTTCCATAAATTGGCGGTCATTGTGGTACTATGCCCACTGGTTTTGATACTAGCTGGTATTAATACATATTTAACATGAGGAATGTTTTTTATCGCTTTTTCCATTAAACCTGTAGTAGGAGGGTTTCTTTCATCATCTTCTGAATTTATTGCTAATATATGAGCTTTTATTTTAATCAAGTCTTTAGTTGGATCGAAGTTTCTTGCTGCATCCCATTGAAATAAAAAATCATTAGTATCCATTGTAATGCGCTCTTTTAATGTACTAGCTAATAATTCTTCTGTTTTTGCAGTATTATAGGCTTTGTTTTGCCAAGCAATATCGCCTCCATTGGTTGCTATATTATAATAATTATAAACGGTTTGGAATTTTTCTGGTTGTTTGTCATAGAATCCATTTTTCCAATCAGGATCGTCTTTAATAGCATTAATAACCATTTTTCTCATTATCCAATTTCGGCTTGACATAGGGGCAGGGGTTGCAGCCATTGGTACTGCAGCAGTCATAAAATCTGGATACATTGTAACCCAATTCCAAGTATTCATCCCTCCCATGGAATTACCTATAATTAACTCTAAATGATCGATGCCTAATCCATTTTTCACTAATTGGTATTGAGCATTAACCATATCGGTATAATCATAATGTGGAAAGTCACCTTTCATACCATCTGACGGTTTCGAAGATTGACCTGTACCAATAGCATCAGGAAGGATAATAAAGTATTTTTCTGCATCTAGTGGCATTCCTTTGTCAAATAAAGCATGACCAAAACTATCATTTAACATTGATGCTCCATTACCAGTAGTACCGTGTAATACTAATACGGGCTTATTTTTCGGATTGCCAAGAGTAATATAGTGTATTGATAGATTTGACATTGTACTCCCATCATTAAATTTGAAGTTATTAACAATGAAATTGGCTTCATTTTTATTATTAAAATCGAGACAATACCCTAAAGAAGGAATTATTAATAAAATAACAATGCATAGTTTTTTCTTAAAGTTGACCATAATTTTTTTACCTATATTCACTATTTATCCCTTTAATTTAACTTTACTAGGTTAAAATCGAAAATAAATACTTTGTTTATTGTGATTTATATCTCAATATTTCATTAAAATTAACATTAAGAATTAATTATCAAATTTTCTAAAAAAAATCATTATTCAAAAGATCATTCTAATAATGAAACAGATAAAAATATGTAATTGATTATCAGGATGTGAATAAGCAAATAGTAATATCTAATTTAAAAACGAATATTTAATTTAAGTAAAAATAAAAAAGGGAATGAATTAATATCATTCCCTTTTTATTTAATTATGAACAATAGACAATTTTTACTCTTTTGGGGCACTCTCAATTAAATCAGCCAACTTTTCAAGAGTGATTCTGAGAGGTTTAGGCATAGTTTCTGATTCAATTGAATCCATTAAGTTTTTAACATATAGACCGAGCTCAGTATCTCCTTCAACAATTAATCGACGTTGAAAAAAGAGTGTATCAGGGTCTTGTCTTCTAGTTGCAATCATTATTAAATCATTAGCATTGCCAATGAAGCTTACATCAGCAATTTCTTCACGACTGACAACTAATTTATTTTCTATTAGGCTAACAAACCATATTAATTGTAGATCTGTAACTTCAATTTTAAGCCAGCGATTTTCTAAAAAATCAAGATCACCATCTTCAAGTGAATGTTTAAATTGTAATTGTAACAATTGTTCAATAACTTGTTTTTTTAAATTAAAAGGAATACAGCGTAAAGTAATTCCCAATACTTGAGGCGCTTTATCAACAAATGTTGAATGTATTTTTCCTAATAAATTATGCTGGCTTTCTATCATTTAAACATCTCCAGAGATCATTTTCTCATAAATATCTAAATCAGTGTTTAGATGCTCAAAAGTTTCTTCACTTACTTCATTACGAATTTTCATTTGTAATAGTGCAGTACGTTCTGCACCAATTGCAACTAAACGCATACGTCTTTCTAGGTTCTCAGCTTCAAGTGCTTTTTGTTCTAAATCTTTGAGACCTGTCCTACGTCTTAATGAACCGATAACACGCGAGCCAACTTCGTGAATTATTTCTTGATCCAAACCTGCTTCAGAAGTTTCTTGTAGTAAGTTGTTCTGCATTTTTTCCAGACTAATAATAGCTTCTTCTGCCATTTGTCCTTTCACTGTTAAAATTTCATTGTCTTGTTTTGAATTATCTAAAATTACACTACCTCGTAATAAAATAGGTAATATAACTACTGCAACAATCAATGAAATTAAGATAATTCCTGTAGCAATAAAGACAAGTTGATACCGGCCTGCAATGGTCATTGGGATAGATAATACACCAGCTAATGTTATTGCTCCTCGGACACCAGCAAAAGTTGAAATTAATAAATCACGATTTGTATATGCTCTAAATGCTAGAGGTCGTTTTGTTCCAAAAGGCATGGTTGGCATGTGTTTCATAGCCCATAGCCAAGCAAATCTTGTTCCCATTAATACGATAAAAACAAATAAAACAATCAAGCATAATTGCCATAGCTCAATTGATGCATCTGTTTGATTTTCAGCGAAAGTATTATTCAAAATGCTAGGTAACTGAATACCCAAAAGAACAAAAACAAATCCGTTGAATACAAAAGTTAACATTGACCATGCACTATCTGATTGTAAACGTGTTGTCAAAGGTGCATTACGCATCATACCTGAATGATTAACGGTCATACCTGCACTTACAGCAGCTAAAATACCTGAACAATGGCATTCTTCAGCAATAATATAAGCGGCAAATGGTAGTAAGAATAATAATACGATTTGAATTGCTGGGTCATTATTAGTAAGTTGATTTATTTTACGTAAAACCCTAGCATATAACCAAGTAAATAAAACGCCAACCGCTAAACCACCGACAGCAACAACAAAGAAAGATATACTGATTTGTAATAAATCAAATTCAAGTAGTCCTGTCGCAATTGCAATTGCAAACTTTAACGAAACAAGACCCGAAGCATCATTCATCAATGCTTCACCTTCAATGATTTCCATCTTTTCCTTTTCTATACGGCCTTTACCAACAATTCCACTCAAGGCAACAGCATCGGTAGGAGATAAGACTGCTGCAAGAGCTAAAGCTGCTGCCAATTGGACATTTGGTAACATCCAGTGAAGAATGTAACCTAAAGCGATAATTGAGATAACCACCAATACAAGCGCCAATCCAACAATTTCTCTGAAATTATATACGAAATCTTTTACAGAGGTTTTTCGTCCATCAGCAAATAGTAAAGGTGGAATAAATAAAACAAGAAATAGTTCTGGATCGAATCTTACATAAACACCAAAAGCGGCCAGTACGCAGCCTAATAATATTTGCATTAGCGGTAATGGTATTTGAATTGGCAGCATTTTAACAACGACACCAGAAAGTGATACAATTAATACGAGAAGTAAAATTATTGAAAAAAGTTCCATAGCTTGTCTTTTATTTATCCTATAATCCTATTGTTATCGTTTGATTATATCGGATTTTTATCTTAATTTCAGGTTAAATTTCATAAAATTACTTAATTTTTATTCACACACTATTATTAAACAAAAAAACAACAATCTAATTAAAGGTTTTGCATGGAAAATTGGCAAAGAGCATTTGTTTTGCACACACGTACTCAAACTGAAAGCAGCTTATTAGTTGATCTATTCATTGAAAGTGGTGGTAAAATAACCGTTTTAGCTAAGGGAGCTCGACGAAAAAATTCTTCTTTGAAAGGGTTATTACAACCTTTTACCCCTTTAATAGTACAATATTCTGGTAAAGGTAATATAAAAATATTACGTCAAGTTGAAGCTATGTCACTCACTTTACCATTAGTTTCAGTTTCATTATATAGCGCTTTTTATTTAAATGAATTATTACATCGGGTATTAATTGCAGATACTGAGATGCCAACACTTTTTGATGATTATTTAAAAAGTTTACAACAATTGGCACAACAAGCTCCTGCTGAGAATGTACTACGTACTTTTGAACTATCATTATTAGAAAATATGGGTTATTACGTTGATTTTTTTCATTGTAGCGCGACAGGAGATAATATTGTTGAATCAATGTATTATCAATATCAATCCGAAAAGGGATTTATCGGTAGTTTATTAAGAAATAGTACCAGTTTCACTGGTGAACAAGTATTGGCTTTAGGAAATCGTGATTTTAGCACTGTTGATACACTAAAAGCAGCTAAACGCTTTACTCGAATGGCTTTAAAACCTTATGTTGGTTCAAAACCTTTTAAAAGTAGGGAGTTATTTTTGAAAATTTAGACATTTTAATCAAATTTTTTGTTAAATAAAGATTATTATTTCGCTCAATATAGTGACAACGTCACATTTAAATAAATGTAATTATTTTATTTGCATTTCTGTTTAACATAATCAAAAGCCAAATCAAGTTCCACTTGAAGCTCGAATGACTAACTCTACAGTACGAATTGGTAATGTTGGGTTATAAACTCATTGAATCAAAGTTTTAACTGCAATTAGGGCGATACTAGCCAAAGATTGCTTATATCTCAAAAGAAATGTTAAAGGATAATAGGCATAATCCGCGTCATCAAAACTGATTGTAAATAATTTTGTTTTGGATTGATTCTTTGATTTAACGAAATTAATTGCATTGCCGTAAAGTGTGTTACCACAAACAACGTGTTTGATATTTAATTTTGACAAATAATTTATAACTTTTTCATCATTTTGTGGAATTTGAATTATCTAATTTTTAGTAATTCCCACATCAAATTAGAGCTACTGACTCGAATAATTGATATTGGCGCTAATGCTGAAATCTATTAAATTATCGATGAGTTTTGTGCAAATGGTATAGCCATTATTATGATAGGATCAACTATTAGAATTATTAATTTAAACTTGTAGTAACAATGGTAGTCATTTAATTACCAAAAGTGAGCAAGATTATCGTCCAGCAGAAAAAATCACAGGGATTGATACTGTTAGTGCTGGCGATTCATTTATGGCAATTAGTAGTGTGTTAGATTTGAAAGGTAAAGCATTACAGGAAATTAATATTAAAGCAAATCGTATCGCTTCTTACGTCTGTACCCCAAATGGTTCAATACCAGTTATACCTGAAACATATTTAGCAGAATTATAATTTTTTATAAGCCTAGCTGATTAGTAAAAAAATTAAAGCTAGGTAATTTAACTTACAATATTATAGTGTTACATAATTCTTGTCTAATATTCATAAATACCATTAATAAATTGATTTTGAGCTTTTTAAGTTCATGAAATCATCATAGATGATTAAATCGATAAAAATCTAATTTTAAATCAAGCTTAATCCTATTTAAAAACCTTGTAATAAGTGATAGTATATTCCGCTTATTTATGTACGCATGTGCGCTTTCGTGTGGCGCACCACTGTTATAAGGATTTATTATGCCAATTATTACTCTTCCTGACGGAAGTCAACGTCAATTTGATAAACCAGTTACTGTTCTAGAAGTTGCTCAAAGTATTGGAGCAGGGCTTGCTAAGGCTTGTATTGCTGGGCGTGTAAATGGTCAACGTAAAGATGCTTGTGATGTAATTGAAGAGGATGCAACATTAGCTATCATTACTGCCAAAGATGAAGATGGTTTAGAAATTATTCGCCATTCTTGTGCTCATTTATTAGGTCATGCTATTAAACAATTATGGCCTGACACGCAAATGGCAATTGGTCCAACTATTGACAATGGTTTCTACTATGATATTGATTTAGAACATTCTTTAACTCAGGAAGATCTTGATGCTTTAGAAAAACGCATGCACGAATTAGCAAAAAAAGATTATGAAGTAAAAAAAGAAGTTGTGAGTTGGGAACGTGCAAGAGAAGTATTTTGGGATCGTCGTGAACCGTATAAAATTGCTATTTTAGACGAAAATATTCCTAAAGATTCAACACCGGCACTCTATCATCATGAAGAATATATTGATATGTGCCGAGGACCACATGTTCCTAATATGCGTTTTTGTCATCATTTCAAATTACAAAAAATTGCAGGTGCTTATTGGCGTGGTAATAGTGATAATAAAATGTTACAACGTATTTATGGCACGGCTTGGGCGGATAAAAAACAGCTTGATAGTTATTTACAATTTTTAGAAGAAGCTGCTAAACGTGATCACCGTAAAATTGGTAAACAACTAGATCTTTATCATATGCAAGAAGAAGCACCCGGTATGGTATTTTGGCATAATGATGGTTGGATTATATTTCGTGAACTAGAAGTTTTTGTTCGTACTAAACTAAAAGAATACAATTATCAAGAAGTAAAAGGTCCATTTATGATGGATCGCGTATTGTGGGAAAAAACAGGTCATTGGGGTAACTATAAAGAGTTAATGTTTGTTACTTCGTCTGAAAATCGTGAATATTGTATTAAACCAATGAACTGCCCGGGTCATGTACAAATTTTTAATCAAGGTCTAAAATCTTATCGTGATTTACCTTTACGTATGGCTGAGTTTGGTAGTTGTCATCGTAACGAACCGTCAGGTTCATTACATGGTTTAATGCGTGTTCGAGGCTTTACCCAAGATGATGCGCATATATTCTGCACTGAAGAGCAAATTCGAGGTGAAGTAAACAGCTGTATTAAAATGGTTTATGATACTTACAGCACATTTGGTTTTAAAGATATTACCGTTAAATTATCCACTCGCCCAGAAAAACGTATTGGTAAAGATGAAACATGGGATTTAGCTGAAAAAGATTTAGCTGAATGTTTAACTGAAAATGGTATTGAATTCGAATATTTACCAGGCGAAGGCGCATTTTATGGACCAAAAATTGAATTTACTTTACATGATTGTTTAGGACGAGCATGGCAATGTGGTACAGTACAACTTGATTTCATGTTACCTGAACGTTTAGATGCGACATATGTAGGTGAAGATAACGAACGCCATACACCAGTTATGATCCATAGAGCAATTTTAGGTTCAATGGAACGCTTTATGGGAATTTTAACCGAAGATTGTGCTGGATTCTTCCCTACATGGCTTGCTCCTTTGCAAGTTGCAGTAATAAATATTACCGATAATCAAGCTGAATATGCCAAACAATTAACCGAGCAATTGCAAAAAGTTGGAATTAGAGCAAAAGCAGACTTGAGAAATGAGAAAATTGGGTTTAAAATTCGAGAGCATACTCTAAAACGTGTTCCGTATATGTTTGTTTGTGGAGACAAAGAAATGCAATCAGGAACAATTTCAGTTCGAACTCGTCAAGGTAAAGATCTTGGTAGCTTTGAAGTGAAACATGTTATAGAATTGTTGCTTAACGAAATTCATAGTCGTTCATTAGAACAAATGAATTAACGATAAATTAATTTGGAGGAATGAGATATTAAAGTCAGTAAACGTATTCAGTCAACACGCGCGCATAAGATCAATGATGAGATTACTGCTCGTGAGGTGAGGTTAACCGGCGTCGATGGTGAACAGCTCGGTATAGTAAGCTTAGAAGAAGCTTTAAAACAAGCGGAAGAAGCAACTTTAGATTTAGTCGAAATAAGCCCTAATGCAGAGCCACCTGTTTGTCGAATTATGGATTATGGCAAGTTCCTCTATGAAAAGAGTAAAGCAACAAAAGAACAGAAGAAGAAGCAAAAGGTTGTTCAGGTTAAGGAAATTAAATTCCGACCTGGTACAGATGAAGGCGACTATCAGGTAAAACTCCGCAGCCTGATTCGCTTTCTAGAAGATGGCGATAAAGCTAAAGTCACGTTGCGTTTTCGTGGACGTGAAATGGCTCACCAACAGTTAGGTACTGAGATGCTTGATCGCATTAAAGAAGACTTAGCTGATTTGGCGGTTATTGAATCTTATCCAACTAAGATTGAAGGTCGTCAAATGATAATGGTGCTAGCGCCGAAGAAGAAGTAATGGTTTTGCAAGTTAATCTTTAGTTTTCTAAAAATTACACCATTATTTTATTTTTATTAACAATGCGAAGTGGAAATTAATAAAATGCCTAAAATTAAAACTGTAAGAGGCGCAGCAAAGCGCTTTAAAAAAACAGCTTCTGGTGGCTTTAAGCATAAACAAGCTAACAAGAGTCATATCCTAACCAAAAAATCAACTAAGCGTAAACGTCATTTACGTGGTTTGACTACTGTGTCAAAAGGCGATTTAGGTTTAGTTACTGCGTGTGTTCCATACGCTTAATTTATTGGTTAATTAATTAGAGGATATAGTTTATGGCTCGTGTTAAACGTGGTGTTATTGCTCGTGCACGTCACAAGAAAATTTTAAAACAAGCAAAAGGTTATTATGGAGCTCGATCACGTGTTTATCGTGTTGCTTTCCAAGCAGTAATCAAAGCTGGACAATATGCTTACCGTGACCGTCGTCAGCGTAAACGTCAATTCCGTCAATTATGGATTGTTCGTATTAATGCTGCTGCTCGTCAATGCGGTCTTTCTTATAGCCGTTTTATCAATGGATTAAAGAAAGCTTCAATTGAAATCGATCGTAAGATCCTTGCTGATATTGCTGTATTTGACAAAAATGCATTTGCTGCATTAGTTGAAAAAGCAAAAGCTGCATTATAATAGCTTTATAAAAGCCGAGTTATCTCGGCTTTTATCATTTTATTGACAATATTATTTAAGAGTAAAGTAATTATGAAATTAGTTGTTTTTCGTTTCTTTTTTAGCTTCATTAAAAATTTTCATTCGTGAGGCAATGGAAAAACGAAAAATAATTATAAAAGCCTCAGGAGAGGCTTTTTTTATGTAATGAACAATAAGCAGGAGAATTTTATGTCTCAATTAGTTGAACTGGTAAGTAATGCCAAATCCGCTATTGAAAATGCTAACGACATTAATGCGATCGAACAGATCAGAGTGGAATATTTTGGTAAGAAAGGCTACTTTACATTGCAGATGGCTTCTTTACGTGATGTTCCTGCCGAAGAACGCCCAGCAGTCGGCCAAAAAATCAATGATGCAAAACAAGAAGTTGTTGAAATATTAAATCAAAAACGCAATCTTTTAGAGCGTCAAGCCCTAGATGCAAAACTTGCAAATGAGATGATTGATATTACCTTACCAGGTAAATCTCTTGAGTTAGGGGGATTACATCCAGTAACAAAAACAATTAATCGCTTAGTTGATTTTTTTGGGGAACTAGGCTTTGTGGTTGAAACTGGACCAGAAATAGAAGATGATTATCATAACTTTGATGCACTAAATATTCCTGCTCATCATCCTGCTCGAGCTGATCATGATACATTCTGGTTTGATGCGAAACGTTTATTGCGTACCCAAACTTCAACAGTTCAAATTCGAACTATGGAAAATCAAAAACCGCCAATCAGAATCATCGCTCCAGGAAGAACTTACCGTAATGACTATGATCAGACTCATACTCCGATGTTCCATCAAATGGAAGGATTATTAGTTGATAAAGACATCAGCTTCAGCCATTTGAAAGGTTTATTACATGATTTTCTTCATTGCTTTTTTGAAGATAATATGGAAATAAGATTTAGACCTGGCTACTTTCCATTTACAGAACCTTCAGCAGAAGTTGACATTAAAGCTAAAAATGGTAAATGGCTAGAAGTATTGGGATGTGGAATGGTTCACCCTAATGTATTACGTAATGTTGGTATTGATCCTGAAATTTATAGCGGTTTTGCCTTTGGTATGGGAATAGAAAGATTGACAATGTTACGTTACGGTGTCACTGATTTACGTTCTTTCTTTGAAAACGACTTACGTTTTTTAAAGCAATTTAATTAATTCTGGAGATGAAAACATGAAATTTAGTGAAAGTTGGCTACGTGAATGGATCAATCCAGAAATTAGTAGCGAAATGCTAGCCGATCAATTAACAATGGCTGGTTTAGAAGTTGATAATGTGGAAAAGGTTGCAGGGGATTTTACTGGTGTTGTGATAGGAAAAGTTGTTGAGTGTAAACAACATCCTAATGCAGACAAACTTCGTGTAACTAAAGTGGACATAGGTAAAGATGAATTACTTGATATTGTGTGTGGTGCACCAAATTGCCGACAAGGTTTAATGGTTGCTTGCGCTACTGTTGGGGCAGTTTTACCTGGTGATTTTAAAATTAAATCAGCAAAACTACGCGGTGAGCCTTCAGAAGGAATGCTATGCTCTTATTCAGAATTAGGTATTACTGATGATCATAATGGTATTATTGAATTACCTGATAATGCGCCTTTGGGAAAAGATATTCGAGAATATTTAAATCTTAACGATGTTATGATTGATATAAGTGTTACACCTAATCGTGCTGATTGTTTTGGTATTGTTGGTGTGGCTAGAGATATATCAGCCGTTAATAATATTCCAATGAAAGAAATTAAAATAGCAAATGTACCAGCAACAATTTCTGATACCTTATCAATCCAAATAGATGCTCCAAAAGCAGCTCCTCGTTACTTAGGAAGAGTGATTAAAAATATCAATATCAATGCGATGACACCATTATGGATGAGAGAAAAGTTGCGCCGAGGAGGCATTCGTTCTGTTGATGCTGTCGTTGATATTACTAACTATGTATTACTTGAACTTGGTCATCCAATGCATGCGTTCGATTTAAACCAAATTGAAAAAGGCATTATTGTTCGTTATGCTCACCAAGACGAAGAAATGACATTACTTAATGGTAATGAAGTTAAATTGAATGATAAAACATTAGTTATTGCTGATCATAATAAAGTTTTAGCAATTGCCGGTATTATGGGCGGTGAAAAATCAAGTGTAACACAATCAACTACAGATATTTTTCTTGAGTCAGCTTTTTTTGCTCCATTAGCAATTACAGGTAAAGCTCGAGAATATGGTCTACATACAGAGGCTTCTCACCGCTATGAGCGTGGTGTCGATCCTGCATTACAGTTTGTTGCAATGGAAAGAGCGACACAATTATTAGTTGATATTTGTGGCGGGGAGGTTGGGCCTGTTATTGAAGTTATAAATCAAAGTGAATTACCCTCACAAGCAACAATAAAGTTACACCGTAACAAAATTGATCGAATTATAGGTTATTTCATTGAAGCACAAAAAATTACGGATATATTGGTTCGACTTGGTTGTGAAGTAGAATATAAAGGCGACATTTGGATCGTTAAATCACCTAGCTGGCGTTTTGACTTACAAATTGAAGAAGATTTGGTTGAAGAAGTTGCCCGCATTTACGGATATAACAATATTCCGAATGCAAATATGAAAATTGAATCGATAATGCAGCCAAAACCAGAAAGTATTATATCATTACGCCGAATAAAAGACTTATTGGTTGATCATGGTTATCAAGAAGCCGTGACATATAGTTTTGTTGATCCTAAAATTCAGCATATTCTTCATCCGAATGAACCTGCAATCACTTTACCAAATCCAATTTCCAGTGAAATGTCTGTAATGCGCTTATCATTGTGGTCAGGATTATTAGATGCGGTGCTCTATAATCAAAATCGACAACAATCCCGTTTACGATTATTTGAAACGGGTTTACGTTTTATACCAGATGAAAAATGTGAGTTTGGTGTTCGTCAAGAATTCATGCTTTCTGGAGTTATTACGGGTAATTTATACGAAGATCATTGGCAATTACCTAAAAAGAGCATTGATTTTTATGATCTAAAAGGGGATCTTGAAGCCATTTTCTCACTGTTAGGTTGTGATGGAAAAGTCCAGTTTAATAGAGCAGAATTATCAGCTTTACATCCAGGACAAAGTGCAGTAATCAATTTAAATGATGAGGTTATCGGTTATTTTGGTGTTTTACATCCAGAAATCGAAAAAAAATTATCTTTAAATAGTAAAACGCTTGTTTTTGAAATAAATTTAGCTAAAATTAACTTTAAAAAGGTGCCTGTTGCTCAAGACCTTTCAAAATATCCGTCAAACAAACGAGATATAGCGATTATTGTTTCAAATACAATTCCAGCAGCAGAAATTATTTCAGTGTGTAAGCAAGCTGGAGGAGAGCAACTTGTTAAAGTTAATCTTTTTGATGTCTATCAAGGAGATAACATTAAAGAAGATCAAAAAAGCCTTGCTATCAGTTTGATTTTACAAGACAAATCACGTACACTTGAAGAAGAAGATATAGCAAACATTGTAAGCAAGTGTGTCACTGCTTTACAAAATCATTTTAAAGCCCTATTAAGAGAATAATAACTATGACATTAACTAAAGCTGATATTGCAGATCGTCTTGCCGAAAAATTTAATATTGATCGTCAAGAAGCTAAAGTCCTTGTTGAACTTTTTTTTGAAGAGATTCGAGTGGCTTTAGAAAAAGGGGAACCGGTAAAATTATCTGGATTTGGTAATTTTGCTATACGTGATAAAAATTCGCGCCCAGGTCGTAATCCAAAAACTGGTGAAAGTGTGGATATCTCCGCTCGTCGAGTTGTTACATTCAGACCAGGTATTAAATTCAGAGAACGAGTAGAAAAGAATTTAGCACTATAATTTACAATGTAGGATTAAATTCTATACTCTTATTACAATCGCCTTTCTTTAAAATTAAGATTAAAGAAAGGTCGATTGGGTAGTATTGGATAAAATAATAATTGAAATAATTTTATAATTAAAGCATAATATAACCTTTCCTATGGAGGCACTATGGGTCCTCTTGCAACATTTTTTTGCTCATCAGGTCAGGTCCGGAAGGAAGCAGCCAAAGTAAAAAATATGTGTGTGAGATGTGGCTGATAGAGTCTCCACCACAAAATACTTTTAGTCTAAGATTATCTGTTTTATAATAAAAATAAGAAAAATAAGAAATGATGTATAAGGAAATTTATTTTGAAACTACCATCCCTTCTTCCCATAACGCTAGTCATGATTTTAAGCGGTTGTTCGGTTTTACCTCATTCTGGACCAAGTTTTTCTTCAATAAAAGATATAAATAAAAATAATCTCAGCCAAGATGCAATCTATAGTAAAGTTAATTTAGTCGATCTCAATAATTCAATTAATTTTACTAAAGATGCTAACTCATCTAAGAGTCCTATAAAATTTATCAATGAAACAACAAATCAAATTCAAAAAGTCGATAAAATTGGGAAAGGGGATAGTCTAAAAATCTCAATTATTGAAACTCCACCAGCAATATTATTTACAGGATCAAGTGATACAGGAGCTCCTAGAACTGGATTAACTGATTTGCCAATAGTGACAGTTAATTCAAAAGGCCTTATTTCTTTACCATTTGTTGGAATTTTAGAAGTTGATAACAAAACCCCTTCGCAAGTACAAAATGAGATAATGGAAAAACTATCTGGTATTGCCAATAGACCCCAAATTATAATTACGGTTTTAGAGAAAAGATCGTCAACAGTAACTGTTATTGGGGACAAGTTTAGTGGAAAATTGACCCTTACCGCTAAGGGTGAGCAATTATTAGATGCTGTTGCCATGTTAGGTGGTAATATGTATGATATTAAAGATACATTAATACAACTCACTCGAAATAAAAAAAATAGCCAAATTCCACTAAGTTTAGTTTTATCAAATCCTCAATTTAATGTTCACCTTCAACAAAATGATGTTATTACTTTAATTAATAAACCAAGTTCTTTTATTTCAATGGGAGCTACAGGGGCAACCAGAGAAGTACGATTTGAAGCTATAGGAATTGATTTATCTCAAGCACTAGGTCGTATTGGAGGTCTAAATGACAATAAAGCAAATGCAAAAGGCGTGTTTGTATTTAGATATCAAGATAACCAATTATCCAATAACAATAAAGAAACTATTCCAACAGTTTATCAAATTGACTTGACTAATCCTAACTCATTTTTCATTATGAAAAATTTCCAAATTCAAAATAATGATATTGTTTATGTTGCATCTGCACCTATTATTGAACTACAGAAATTCTTATATGCGGTGTTTTCACCAGGTGTAGGGATGATTAATCAAGTTAGCCAAATAACAGAATAATTTATTAATCGATAGGCTTGATACTATTATGTCTTTATTCATAAAGTTTAAAAAAAAATGGTTACTGCATTTACTTGTAACATTACCGACTTTATTGTCAATAATATATTTTGGATTGATAGCAGAAAATATTTATACATCCGAAGCAACCTATATTATACGGTCATCTGATACCCAATCATCATTGGGAGGGTTGGGGAGTATTTTTTCAAAAGTTGGTCTTTCTCGTTCTAATGATGATTCATATGTTGTTCTCTCATATATAAAGTCTAGAGATGCATTGTCTTCTATTGAACAATTGTTACCCATTAAACAATGGTATACTCAAAAAGGTGATGTCATAGCTCGTTTTAATGGATTCAACTTTGAATTTATGGATAAAAATGAATATTTTTATCGTTACATGAGTAACATGATAAATGTCAACTTTGATATTTCTACCGGTATTGCTACGATTAAAGTCAATGCATTTGATATGCAAGATGCTTTTGATATTAATGAAAATTTATTAAAAAAAGCTGAAGGATTTGTTAATCAAATAAATTTGCGTGCTAAACAAGACCTTATAACTGCATCTTTAGCTGAGCTAAAAGATGCTGAACTACAAATGAAAAAAGAAGCTCAAGCACTCGCTGACTTCCAAAAAAATAAAAATAAAGATGCTAATCTGGCTGAATATCAACAAATTCTCATAAATAATACTGTTGCAAAACAGCAATTTGAAGCAGCTACATTATCTTTACGTAATGCTCAAGTGGAGATAACGAAGAAACAGCTTTATTTAGAACGTATAGAGCAGCCTAGTGTTTCTGATGTCTCATTTAAACCTTCACGTATCTATAATATTATCGCAACTTTTGTCATATGCCTGATTATATATGGAATATTTAATTTGATGTTAGCGGGGATTAGGGAGCATAAAGATTGATGAATGAATTAATTTCTAGAACTCAATTTTTACGCTCACTTATTATACAAATTAATGTGATAAAAGCTTTAATATTACGTGAGATCATTACTCGCTATGGTCGTAATAATATTGGTTTTTTATGGTTGTTTGTTGAGCCCATGTCATTAACATTATTAATAAGCCTGATATGGTACTTTTTTAAAGTTGACGTTGTTTCTAATCTTAACATCATTGCGTTTGTGCTGACAGGTTATCCAATAGTTATGATGTGGCGTAATAGCTCTTCTCGAGCTAAGGGTGCTGTTAAAGCCAATCAAGCTTTACTATATCACCATAATATACGTATTTTGGACGTTGTGTATGCGCGTATTTTTCTTGAAATGATTGGTGCAAGTGCAGCTCAAATCTTTGTGATGATAATTTTCATTTTTTTGGGATTAATATCCATACCGAACGATCCATTTTATATGCTATGTGCTTGGGGGCTAATGTGTTGGTTTTCTCTAGGACTTGGATTGATCATTTTTGTTTTATCAGCCAAATTTGAATCTTTTGATAAAATATGGGGAACACTAAGTTTTATCATGATCCCTTTTTCTGGTGCATTTTTTTGGGTTGACACTTTTCCTAACGAAATTCAAGGGTTATTACTTTTTCTACCTCCTGTACATGGAACTGAAATGTTCCGTTTTGGATATTTTGGTTCATCTGTCATCACTCATGAAAGTATAAGCTATCTAATTTTATGTAATGTGGTTCTACTTTTCATTGGATTGGCTATGGTTAAAATATACGAAAACAATATAATTGAGGAAGGATAATGATTATAGTCGACAATGTATCCAAAAAATACGCTACACGAAAAGGGTATAAAACTGTTTTAAATAATATTAGTTTTACTTTACATCGAGGTGAAAAACTCGGAATTCTGGGTCGCAATGGGGCAGGTAAATCAACATTAATAAGACTTATAAGTGAAATAGAAAAACCAACATCAGGTACTATCAAACGCAGTATGTCCATTTCTTGGCCATTAGCTTTTACTGGTGCTTTTCAGGGTAGTTTGACTGGTATGGATAATTTACGGTTTATATGTAGAATTTACCAGACTGAAATAAAAAAAACGAAGGAATATGTAGAAGATTTTGCCGAATTAGGAGATTATTTATATGAACCTATTAAAAAATATTCTTCAGGCATGAGGGCTCGTTTAGCTTTTGCATTATCTTTGTCAATAGAATTTGATTGTTATCTAATTGATGAGGTTATCGCTGTAGGTGATTCAAGATTTACTCAAAAATGCAAAAACGAATTATTTGAAAATAAAAAAGATCGTTCTTTAATATTGGTGTCACATAATATGAATGCTATCAAAAGTTATTGTGATAAAGCAATGGTTTTAGAGGAAGGGCTATTACATCAATTTGAAACTATAGACGAAGCTTATCAATATCACAATAAGCAATAACGTTTAACTTAAAAGTCATTCGCTTTCTTATGCAAAAAGTTGCTGTTTTTTCGAAAAAAATCATCAAAATTAAAAACATTAATCATTTTTTTCCTGATTTAATTTTTACAGATAAGAAAAATAAAAAACAAGCTAATGCAATTGCTGGATGGGGACTTCGCCCAACTACAAAAAAAGCAAGAAAATATGCAACACAAAATAAACTGCCGTTTATTTCGCTTGAAGATGGTTTTTTACGTTCTGTGGGTTTGGGATTAGAGGGGTATTCTCCATTATCACTTATAGCTGATAGTACAGGTATTTATTATGATGCTCGTTTTCCCTCAGAATTAGAAAAATTGATAAAAGATAAAAGCCGTCTAGTTCTCCATTTAGATTATGCAATACAAGCAATAAAATTAATAACTGACAATGAATTAACAAAATACAATCACGCGCCAAACTTTACAGGTTTCAGTAATGAACATCATCTTCAAAATGAGAAAGTTTTAGTAATTGATCAAACTGTTGGTGATATGTCTGTCAAATATGGTGATGCAGATCAACAAACTTTTCTTGAAATGTTAGATAGAGCATTACAGGAAAATCCTACCGCAACCATATATGTTAAAACACATACAGATGTTATTAATGGTTATAAAGAAGGTTTTTTAACAAGTAATTTAAATAAAGATTCAATAGTTTTACTCAGCGAGGATATTAATCCTATTTCATTGTTAAAACAAATTGATAAAGTTTATGTAGTCACATCTCATATGGGATTTGAAGCTCTTTTATTAGGTAAAGAAGTTATTACCTTCGGATTACCATGGTATGCTGGATGGGGAGTGACAGACGATCGACATAAAAATATAAAAAGTTTAAAAAATAATGAAAGAAGAACAGAGGCGACTATTACCGAATTATTTGTAGCAAGTTATATCCTATATTGCCAATATATAAATCCATATACAGGTAAAAAAGGAACAATATTCGACGTTATTAATTATCTCACTAAAATTAAAAAATTAAATAATAAACTTCGTGGTTCAGTTAAATTAGTTGGATTTTCATTCTGGAAAAAACACGTATTACTGCCATATTTAAATCTTCCTTCAGTCAAAATTCATTTTTATTCTATTAATAAGTTTAGAAAGATTGAAAATGACAACAAATTAAATCATGATGTCAAATCCCAAAAAATATTAATCTGGGGACAAGGTAAAAAAAGTATTATTCCAATTATTCAGAACGAAAAATTTTGTATTATGCGTATAGAGGATGGCTTTATTCGATCAATAGGATTAGGCTCTAATTTAGTAATGCCATATTCCTTAGTGATAGATGGGTTAGGTATATATTTTAATTCTCAAAAAATTAGCGAATTAGAGTCATTATTAGCGACTAGAGTGGTGACAAAACAAGAGCAAGAAAAAGCTAAATCATTACAAAAATTGATAATTGAAACAAAAATAAGCAAATATAATGTTGGTAATGAAAAGAATATTAAACCTAATCATGAAAAAAGAAAAATAATATTAATACCTGGTCAAGTTGAAGACGATGCGTCGATAATATTTGGATCACCTATAATCAAAACCAATTTGGAACTGGTTCAAATGGTTAGAAAAAAAAATCAAGACGCTTATATTATTTATAAACCTCATCCTGATGTTTTAAGTGGTAATAGAATAGGGGAGATAAATAAAACGGAATTAAAAAAATATGTGAATGATATTATTGAATTTGCTGATATTATTCATTGCATTGAGCAGGTTGATGAAATTCATACAATTACATCATTAGCAGGTTTCGAAGCATTAATCCGTCATAAAAAAGTTGTTTGCTATGGTCAACCATTTTATTCAGGTTGGGGATTAACTACAGATTTATATCCTAATTCTCTTAGGCGTCGAATTTTATCATTAGATGAGTTAATTTATATTGTGATGTATGAATATTCGATATATATTCATCCTAAATCTCTAGATTTCACAGATCCAGAAACATTGGTTAAATATTTAAATAATGAAAAATTAGAAAAGACACGACTAATTAACCAATTTTGGTTAAAAAAGCAACTTCAAAAAATAAAGCACATCCTCCATCTTATTGTTAAAATAAAGTTTAGTAAAAATTGATTAAATAAGTCTGAAAACGTTATGAATGTTATAATATAATTTACTATGTGAAATTTTATCTAATTATTTTAAAAAATAGAGAAATTATTACCATTTACTAACATCTTTTACTCAAACATGCAATTTGCTCAAAAATAATTCTAATAAATTTTACAAAAATTTAATATTAGCTTATCATAATAGTAAATTAATAATAAATATTATTGTGTTTTATTACATTAATTATTATTGAAACTAAACCTTAGAATAAAGTTATATTTATAATCATAAATTAATAAATTATATGCAAGTTTTTGGTTTCATAAATGGATTTATAAAGGAACTAGATTAATAAATTATATACTTGTATTTATAACAAATAATATGTTTTTTTATGCGAAATAATTTATTATGTGAATTATGGAATGAGTCATTATTTATATGAGTTAGTTCAAACGAAAGAAAATATTCTTTTGTTACAAGGACCTGTTGGTCCATTTTTTAAAAATGTTGCAAAATGGTTACAAAATCAAGGATGTAAAGTTTATAAGATTAATTTAAATGGAGGCGATGAGTTTTTCTTTCCGCGGAATAGTATGTCTTTTTATGAACCGATTGCCAAATTTCATCAATTTTTAGTCGATTATATTGAAAAATATAATATTAATGCAATTGTTGTTTTTGGTGATTGTCGAGCTTACCACAAAATAGCTAAATTAGTAGTTAATTCCAACCCAAGTTTATCATTTTGGGTTTTTGAAGAAGGCTATTTAAGACCACATTATATTACGTTTGAAAAAAATGGTGTGAATGGCTTTTCTCTAATTCCTAAAAATTACGATTTTTATCAAAATATTCAAATTACCTCTTTTAAGAAAAACAAAGAAAAATCACATTTTTATACGATGGTTTACTATACTTGTGTTTATTATATTTTAATGTTTTTAAAAAGACGGCAATACCCAAATTATATACATCACAGAAAAAACTCACTAACTTTTTATGCTTTTCATTGGAGCTTAGCATTAATAAGAAAATTTAAGTCAAGACTAATATTGCCAAGATTAACAAAAAAAGTGGTTAATGACGAATATAATCCATTTTATATTTTTCCATTGCAATGTGATCAAGATTTTCAAATACAAGTTCACAGTTACTACCATTCAATGAGATCATATATTTTTAGGGTTATTCGATCCTTCTCTATGTTTGCTGATGATAAAAGTTATCTACTTATTAAGCATCACCCAATGGATGAAGGTTTTAATAACTATAGAAAATTGATTAAAAAATTAGCTGAACGATATGGTGTTAGTAAAAGAATAATATATATGCATGGTATTCCTATGCCTGTTTTGTTAAGGAAAGCCAAAGGATTAGTTACAGTTAACAGTACTTGTGGACTTTCAGCGCTTATCCATGGATTACCAGTTAAGGTATTAGGTAATGCTCATTATGATATAAAAGGACTAACTTTTCAAAAAGGGCTCCATTATTTCTGGAAAGAAGGGCAAAAACCTGATGCTGAATTGTTTGAACGTTATCGAACTTATTTATGTAGTAAATCCCAGATAAAGGGATCAGTTTATTATACTGATTTTGAGTTGAACATTAATTAATTTCTTTCGAAAATATTAGCGAGAAAACTAGAATGGAAAATATAAATATAATTGGTAATTATTCGGACCATAATGGAAATTTGGTTTTCGCGCCTAAAAATTTACATAATGTTACAGTGAATTTTGTTGGCGGAAACAATAAATTAATCATTGCTGATACAAGTAAAATTCGTAATATTAATTTTGATTTTCCATCACATAATGCAGTTATTATGATTGGTGAAAATGGAAACTTATCAGGGCAAATAAGAGCTGGTTATTGTTGTAATATTAACATTGGCGATAATGTAACTTGTACTAATAAAATATATATAACATCAGCAGAAAAAACGAAAATTGTAGTTGGAGATGACTGCATGTTCGCAACAGGTAATCAAATTCGTTCGGATGATGCTCATGCAATTTATGATGTTAATACAGGAGATCGAGTAAATAAATCAAAAGATATCATTATAGGTGAGCATGTATGGTTTGCTTTTAATTCTGTCGTTTTATCTGGTAGTCAAATAGGTGAAGGTTCTGTAATTGGTTTTGCCAGCGTTGTAAAAGGAAGATATCCAAACAATTGTGTAATTGTTGGATCTCCTGCTAGGACCACTAAAAAAGATATTGCTTGGGAACGGCAAAATATCATGTTAACTGAGCCCTGGATTAGAACACATGCTAGTCAAATAAAAGCGCAAAAGCATTATTGGAATAAGACAATTAAAAATAAGCCAATATATGTAGGCCAAGGAGTATTTCATAATATCTATAAACTCTCACCTATAAAAGACTCTATTGATGAAAAAAAATGTCATCATTATGTTGAATTGTATAACATTTTATTAAAAAACAATAAACTCTATTTAACAGGTATCGCTGCTATTATTGGCATCCCTTGCCCTGATTATACTCCTTGTATAAAAAACTTCTTATTATTTAGTAAAGAGAATTCATGTTATCAAAAACAGTTAGCAAAATTTTCAGATCCAAATATTAGTCGGAAATTATTTAATGGAGATTATATTAGTTATGATAAAGCTGGAATGTTTACATTTAAAAATGAAGGTTTATTAATTGATGATATTCCTGATGGTATTTATAAATTAGGGGTGAAGTCAACCTTTAACGAATTGGAATATTACAGTGATCTAAAAATTGAAAATTTGAAAGAGTCAGTTTTTCAAGATTCAGAAATTATTTTAAAGTTATATTGTGTTAAACACTCTGTTTATTTTGAGAAAGTAAGTAAAAAATTAAAATAAGTTTTGTATTATGAGTAAATGTTAATTTGATAGTATGAGTAAATTCAATAAATTTGTAAGAAATCCTGGTATTTTTCTTAGGGACTATTTTATAAATAAATATCCTTTATCATTTGATGAACAAGGTCACAATGTTATTAATGAAAATATATTAATCACGGATGATTTTAGGTTATATAATATTTATGAAAATCAATGTTCAGAAACTATTGATGTGGTTATTACATGGGTTAATAATAATGATCCCAATTGGATTAAAAAGCTAAATTATTATAAAGCTCATAGTAAAAGTGATATTAATCATTTATCCATTGATAATTCAAGATTTGAAAATCATGGTGAACTATACTATGTAATAAAAAGTATTGAATCTCACATACCTTGGGTAAACTCAATATATTTAGTTACAGATGAACAAATTCCAGAATTTCCTTTGTCCAATAAAGTTAAAATAATTGATCACAAGCAAATAATAAATCATAAATATCTTCCCACATTTAACTCTCATGTTATTGAAGCACATTTACATAATATTCCTAGATTGTCTGAAAATTTTATTTACTTTAATGATGATGTGTTTATTGCCAGAAAACTACCTAAAACACATTTTTTAAGTGGCAATAATTTGTCATCTTTGTTTTTAAATAAAAAAAATTTGGATCAAATGATTCAGAAAGGTATTAATACTCCAACTTTATCTGCTAGTTTAAATTGTCGTAATTTACTATTAAAAAAATATAATAAAAAAATAAATAATCCATTAGCTCATACTTATGTTCCATTAAAGAAATCATATTTCGAGTTAGCTTGGACATTGTTTACAAATGAAATTAATGGATTTCTTCCCAATCGATTTAGATATGAAAATGATCTCAATTTAGCGACATTCCTAGTTCCTTGGATGATGTATTTAGAAGGTAAATCCAAATTGTCACGTGATATTTGTTACTATTTCAATGTACGTTCATCAACAGCTAAAACTAATTATACTTTCCTTAGTAATAGATATGAGTCATTGCCTCATTCTTTTTGTGCAAATGATTTTTCAGCAAAAAATATTAATGAAAAAAACTACAAAGATAATTTAATAAAGTTTTTGAGTAGATTTTATATTTAAATAAATAATAACAGATTAAAATTATTTCTTTAATCGGCTAACTTCATGAATTATAGGGTCTTAAAAGATTATGTCAATAATAAAAAAATGGAATAAATTAAAAAAGAATCCTAAGCTTTTTTTCTCAGATATGTATGTAAAAAGGCAAAATTATATTTTAAAGCATGCCCCATCAATAAAATACAAAACAGGACAAGAATTCTCTGTAGTATCAGCAGTTTATGGCGTAGAGAGATATTTAAATGATTATTTTGAAAGTTTAGTCAATCAAACTATTGGATTTGAGGATCATATTCATTTAATTTTAGTCGATGATGATTCTAAAGATAATTCTGCACAGCTCATTAAAAAATGGATAAAAAAATATCCAAATAATATTACTTATATTCATAAAGAAAATGGTGGACAAGCATCTGCACGTAATTTCGGTATGGATTATGTAAAAACTAAATGGGTAAGTTTCATGGATCCTGATGACTTTGTCAGTTTAGATTATTTTGAAGAAATTGCAAAAGTGTTGGATAAAAATCCTGAAGATATAGGAATGGTTAGTTGCAATTTCATTTTTTATAATGAAAATGTTGATCAATACAGTGATACACATCCACTAAAATATCGTTTTGCAAATGGAGTAAAATATAACTCTAATTTTGAGTTTGGAAAAAATATCGTGATGTCCGTTAATTCAGGAGTATTTCTTACACAAGTAATTCTTGAAAACGATTTATTTTTTGACACTAGATTGAAACCTTCATTTGAAGATGCACGTTTTGCTTCAGAATACATATACTATGTTAAAGCACTAAAAGTAGCTTTTTTACCTTCCGCTAAATATTATTATAGAAAAAGAGATGACAATTCTTCAACCTTAGATACATCTTGGAATGATAAACGTAAATTTTTAGATGCTTTAGAACGCGGTCCAATATTTGTTTTGGAATTTTATAAGGAAAGATTAGAACAAATACCAGAATTTATTCAACGACAAGCTTTATATGATTTCGCTTGGATTTGTAAACGTTTAATCAATAATCCAAATCCTTTAAATATCCTCAGTGAAGATGAAAAAATTAGGTTTTATGAAAATGCCAAAAAGGTTTTATCTTATATAGATAAAGAAGTAATTTTGAGTTTTGATTTAGCAGGTATTTGGTTCTTATTCAAAGTAGGAATACTAGGATTTTTTAAAGGTATAACGGATATAAGTCAGATCGCCTATATAGAAAGATATGATCAAGCTAAAAAAGAAATACTAATCTCGTATCATAGTTATAATGATAGTAATATTGCAATACTGTTTGATAATAATGATACAATTCCAAAGTATCAAAAAAAGAAAAAACACACATTTGGTGATAGATATTTTGTAACAACATATAAACTATGGGTTCAGTTACCAGAAAACTTCAATAAATTTGAAATTAAATTTAATGGTGTTCATTCAAAAATTTTCATCAAAGGAACTTTTTTTTATACTGGGGTTTCTTATGAAAAAATGATAGAAAATTTAGCAAAGTTCGTTCAAACAAACAGAAGAGATCATTGGATTTTAATGGACAGAGATTCTGCAGCTGACGATAATGCAGAGCACTTATATCGCTATATAAGATCTGCACATCCAGAGCGAGATATTTACTATGTATTATCTAACAAATCTCATGATTGGAATCGTTTGAAAAAAGATAATTTTAATTTATTAAACTTTGGCTCCTTTGAACATAAAAAATTATTAAGAACGGCATCAAAAGTAGTGAGTAGTCATATTGATAAATATGTTAATGATTATTTTCCTGACGGATCAATGTTAAATCAACAATTTGTATTTTTACAACACGGTGTGATTAAAGACGATTTATCAAATTGGATTAATACCAAGAAAAATGTAAGTATAATGCTTACGAGTACAGAACCGGAGTTCAATTCAATTGCATTTGACGATAAATATTTTTTAACAAATAAAGAAGTAAAATTAACAGGTTTACCAAGGCATGATGCATTATTTTTTCAAAAAGACAAATTTGCATCAGATAAAAAAACGATCTTAATAATGCCTACATGGCGTGATTCTATTTTACCTAAAGCAAAAACAGATCGTTCAGAGCGCGATAAAAATCCTGATTTTATGTTAACTGATTATGCTGTACATTGGAAAAGTTTCATACATAGCGAAGAGTTAAAAAAAATAACGAATGATGGAATAAAAGTTATTTTTGCACTACATAAAAATATAGAACCATACTTGGACGAATTTAATATACCCTCATATATAGAACAATGGCGTTCTGAAAACTGTAGCATTCAAGAATTATTTTTGAAATCAACACTTCTTATCACAGACTATTCATCTATTGCCTTCGAAATGGCATATATTGAAAAACAAATTATATACTATCAATTTGATGAACATGAATTTTTTTCAGGGAAACATACTTTTTCTAAAGGTTATTTTGATTATAGAAAACATGCTTTTGGTCCTGTTGTTACGACAGAAGAAGATTTGACTAATGCTTTAAAAGAAATTGTTAAAAATGATTTTGCTATTCAAGAACCGTATTTTTCAAGAATTAAAAATGTTTACCCTTACAGGGATGGCAAATGCTGTGAAAGGACTTTTCAAGCTATTGAAGATTTAGATAAACCTAATGAAGCGCTTGAGGAAGTAAATTTTACAATACTAGCTGATTTTCTGTTAAGGGCGTATGAAGAACTTAATTGGCCAATAGCTATAGAGCGTGCTAAACGATTATTATCCTTTGATAAAACTCAAGAAGATATAGCACAACTTATTTTAGCAGAAGCATGTTACTATCAGAGAAAACCTTCAATATTTCCTGTTGATATTAATAATATTAAAAATGATAAAGTGAAGGCATTTCTTTTTATGGGATTAGAACAATGGGAGAATGCTTATGTTAGTTGGAGTAAAGTAAAGGAAAATTCAAGCTCTAAATTCTTTTATCAGTTAATTTGTTGTCAGTATTTAACTAATAATGATTATGTTGTTAAAGTTCAAAATGAATTTTTGCAACACTCAAAATATGATAAAGAAACGTCATTATTAATTAATGCATTAATATCAGCATCTAATGAAAATTGGAATGATGCTATAGAACAATTAAATATTCTACTTAAAAGTAATGTAAAAGATAATTTTTTGAAAAGATTTTTTCCTGAATTAATTCTGGCAGATGTATATAGGAAAAATAATGAACCTGATAAATGTCAAACACAGTTAGTTAATTTTGAAAAACACAAAACGGACAATTTTGAATTCGAATTACAGAAAATTAAATTATCTCTAATGAAAGAAGATTATTCTAATGTGCTCTCTCATTTAAAGAAAACATTTAATAATAACTATATGATAATTCCTGTTTCAGCTTTGAATCTTTACATTAAAGCACTAGATATGTCTGCAAATTGGGATGAAATCATAGCTTGCTCTAAAGTTTTATTGAAGAAAGAAGGATATTGGAAAATTCTTGCACAACAAATGTTAGCAGAGGCTGGTTATCGAAAATATCAAATATCTCTGTTTTTTAATAATGTAAAAGTCCGGATTGAAGATATTAAAGATAATAAAACCAAAGCATTTATTTTAATGACTCAAGAAAAATGGGAAGAAGCGTTTCAATATTGGGAAAAAATCAATGATAAAAAAGTGATAGATCTTTTTTATCAATTAACGTGTTGCTACTATATCCCCAATTCGCTCCATACAGCTAAAATTAATTTTGATTTTTTAGAAAAAGGATTATTTGAACAAAATGAATTAGATATATTAAATGGGCTCGTGAAAATGACACAACAAAATTGGGGTGGGGCTATTATGCAGCTTAATCCTTTAATAAATTCTAGTACATCTGTATATTTTTTGAAAAAATATATACCACAATTAATTTTAGCTGATATTTTTCGTAACATAGGGCAATTTGAAAAATCAAATGAGTTATTAGACGATTTCGAAAAACACACTCCTAATAATGTAGAATGCCATATACAAATGGCAAAACTGTCCCTTGCTCAGAAAAATTATCAAAAAGTAGTTAATTTATTAAATAAGATATTTGATAATAAGTACCAGTTGATGCCGCCGTCAGTTTTATCTTGTTACATTAAAGGATTAACAATGTTTGTAAGTAATGAAATGGCAAATTTAGATAAAATTATTAAATTTTCTGAGAAAAAATGATATTTTATTCAATTGACAACCTTTTTATCAATATAGAGGTTGTCAATAAATAACAAGATAACTTATCCGTTAATTAAAGTTTTTTAATGAGTTAACTTTTTCATTAAAGCATCGAACAACATGCATTTCCATTCCTACAAGTTGTTTGACTGTTAATGGTTTTTCCATGCAGAAAATCTCAAATCCCTCTATTTTGGATGCATAATCAAGCCATAAATTTCTATATAAATATATATGACTTCCGTTATTAAAAATAGACCATTTGATTATATTTTTTTCAAGTTTTTTCCAAGGTTTAAATTTTGTAATAAAATGGATATTTTTAGTATCAAACTCAAAATTATCATCACTTTCTCGTGTGGATAGAACTCGATGATTATAAGTTTCTGGAATTTTCTTGAATTTTCCTTTTGTACTTTCAATGACTAATGCAAAAGCAATTTGTTCTAATAATTTTGCATTAGGAGACTCTCTTTTAAGTAATTGGTAAACTTCAGATAGTTTTTCGAAAAAATTTTGTTCAGTATAAATTTTATTATTAAAACCAAGAAATCCTACATTCATGTAATCAATACTTTGTCCTGAAATTATATTTTCATCTATGAGTTTTTTAATGGTTTCTTTTTCAATATTTTCTTTTTCTAAATCTACTTTATTAGACCACCCGGAAAAAAAAACATCACAAGGTTCTATTTCATCTAATATATATTTACCAACACAAAGAATATCATAATCAACTTTATAGGAATAAGTATAACCTAATTCACCAAGATAAATAGGTAATGCATAATTATAAAAAATATCAATAGGCCAATGATTTTCAATCATAGTCGAAAATTTTTCTTCAATACCAAATTTGCTTAATTCCTTAGTATCAACAAAATTTATCGAATATTTATTTAATGTTTGTTGCATAGATGGTGTCAATTTACTACCATCAAAACACATAAACAGATCAAATATACCTTCATTGTGTTCATTAATACTTTCCAAAGCAACGAGCGCGGGAAAATAAATATTCTCATCGCCCGCAATAAATACCGCCTGTTTTTTCATGTTTTTCCCTAAATAATTATTTAAAAATCCCTTAACAAGGAAAAGTCTAAAAATAGAACTACATATTATAGTATAAATTTAATTATATAAAATATTTTCACTATTAAAGTACCATAGGTTAGTATTTTAATTATTGCAATAATTAGGTCAAATTAATCTACATAACTTATATGTTTTAGATTAAATTCTCGTTTCATTTTATATACAAGTATTATCTTTTAATAAATATATTAATATTTAAACGCTTTATTAATGATGTTAGTTAACAGAGTAATGTGGAGTATCGCGAGTAAAAAAGAATTATATTTATCCTGCTGCTAATAATGTTTTCATTATAATTGCCGTTAATAAAGTGCTAGGTAACATAAATATATATAAACAGGATGTTATCTAGATAGTTATACTAAAACAAATGAATAGTATGGGTATAATTTTACTCAAACTATGCTTTCCTGAAAATTCTTGACAAGAATTACTAAATTAATTATAACATTCGATTCTTACTCGTGAGCTAATCATTTTAAGTTGTATTTTTAAAAAGAGTCATTAATGCTACATCAACAAAGCACCAATAATAAATTAGAACTTCTTAGCCCAGCCAAAAATATCGAAATTGCTAAACAAGCCATTTTACATGGTGCAGATGCTGTATATATTGGCGGACCAAATTTTGGCGCTAGACATAATGCCGGTAATTCGGTTGGCGATATTGCACAATTAGTTGAATTTGCTCATCAATATTATGCAAAAATTTTTGTTACATTAAATACTATACTTCATGATAATGAATTGGAATCAGCAAGGAATCTGATTTGGCAATTGTATGATGCTGGTATCGATGCTTTAATTGTCCAAGACATGGGCATATTGAATATGGATATTCCACCAATTGATTTACACGCTAGTACTCAAATGGATATTCGGACACCTGAAAAAGCAAAATTCCTTTCTGATGTTGGTTTTTCTCAAATTGTGTTAGCTCGAGAACTTAATTTAACTGAAATTGCTAATATTAATCAGAATACTGATGCAAACATTGAGTTTTTTATACATGGTGCACTGTGCGTAGCTTTTTCTGGCCAATGTTATATATCTCATGCTCAAACTGGACGAAGTGCTAATCGAGGAGATTGCTCACAAGCGTGTAGATTACCTTATACTTTAAAAGATGATAAAGGTCGAATTGTTGCTTATGAAAAACATTTATTATCTATGAAAGATAATAATCAATCGGACAATCTAATTGGGTTAGTTCAAGCAGGGGTAAGATCATTTAAAATAGAAGGGCGATATAAAGATCTGAGTTATGTCAAAAATATAACAGCATTTTATCGGCAAAAATTGGATAAAATTTTAGATGAATCATCTGATTTAGTTCCTGCTTCTAGCGGTCGAGTTGAACACTTTTTTACACCTGACCCTAATCGAACATTTCATAGAGGAAGTACAGATTATTTTATTCATGGTAGAAAGCCAAATATTGGTGCTTTTGATTCCCCAAAATTTATTGGTTTACAAATTGGCGAAATAACTAAAGTTACATCTAAAACTTTAGATATTAAATCCAAAAGCACATTAAATAATGGTGATGGAATTAATGTATTAATTAAACGTGATATTTTTGGATTTAGAGCGGACAAAGTCGAAAAAATATCACGAGATCATTACCGCATTTACCCTAATGAAATACCTAAACAGCTTTATTCTATTAAATTGCCACATGTTGTTAATCGAAATTTAGATCATGTATGGCAACAAAATTTACTAAAAGATTCGAGTAAACGATGCATTGGTGTTTTATTCGAACTCCGAAATAGTACTGATGGTATTAGCTTAATAGCAATAAGTGAAGAGGGTATTAGTGTTGAATTAGCACTCAAAGGAAATTTTGAACCTGCTACTCAGCCAGATAAGATTCTTAAAAATATTCAAGAAAATATATCTAAACTAGGAAATACAATCTACTATCTTTTAGATCTCAAAATAAATTTATCAGAAGTTTATTTTATTCCTAATAGCCAACTCAATCAGTTAAGACGAGAAGTTATTGATAAACTCACTATAGAAAGATTAACAAATTATAAGCGCAATATACGAAAACCAGAAATAAGCCCAACGCCAATGTATCCAGAAACACAATTGAGTTTTTTAGCTAATGTTTATAATCAAAAAGCTCGAGAATTCTATAGTCTACACGGTGTTGAATTAATTGAAAGTGCTTATGAAGCCCACGAAGTCAAAGATGACGCTCCATTAATGATAACTAAACATTGCTTAAGATTTGCTTTTAATTTATGTCCAAAGCAAGCTAAAGGTATACAAGGTGTTAAAACTAAAGTAACACCCATGAAATTAGTGCAAAATAATAATGAAGAATTATTACTGAAGTTTAATTGCAAAGCTTGTGAAATGCAAATTTGGGGAAAAATAAAAAAACATATATTAAAAATGCCATTACCTGGTAGTGATATTATTTTAATGGTCAAAAGTTAAAATTCTATTATAAAAAGAGAATTTTTAATATAAGGCTCATTATTTAATGAGCCTTATATTATACAGATTATAATTAATAGTGACTTATAAAAGTCAAAAATAACGATTAAGTTCAAAATAAAAGAAGAGAAGAAAAGAGGACTAAATGATATTGGCCGGTACTTAAATACATTGCAATAAGTTATATTTAACATAATATACATTATGCGAACCGATATAAATTTACAAGCAGAGCGCTAAATCACAATGCTAACTGAAAAATTTGTGACATCTTGTACCTGCTCGGGATTGGACAATCAGACACTTTGACTTATCGAATTTCACGAACAGTCTATGAAGAAAAAAATTAAAAGTTAATGTTATTGATAATTAGTTATAAAAATATATCTCAAAAATAAATAAAGCATCTACTTTCGCTTTTTGTTTTGGCTTCGTAACCAGTAATTTAATTTAATAAAATAGAAGTTACGTTATCATACATTTAGCCACTACAAAAATTATTTACCGATAAAAATAAGATCATTTACTAATTTTTCATTATTGTAAGTTATATCATGAAGCCTTTTTTTGTATATTTCACAAAGATCATAAATAAAAATTTCTTTAACTTTTACATTATCAAAATCACTTAATTCTTTGCTTTCACCTTTAGTTATTATCCATACCTGCTAATTGAATAGTTTTAGGTGTAATTCCACCATCAATTTTTTTTGTATTAAAGGTTAAAAAGGTTAATTGAGCTTTTTGGCATAATTTATTAATATAGTTTTCAATTTGCTCTTCTTTAAATGATTCAAAATTTCCTTGTAAAGTGCAGTCATGCATTACAGCTAAATTTTCTATTGTAAAAAAAACCATCAGCCTTGCCTGCTTGATTAATTCGATCAAATTGAAATGTTTTATTAGCTCCAATGGCTTTTAATAAAATAAAGACTGAATCTTCAAATTCTGAAGGATCATTAATTAATTTTATTTTGTTGATTGAATCAATTAGATAAGATTTATATTCTTCAACGCCTATTTTATTTACAATTGCGTTACTGTCATTAATGCTGTCAGCATCTGATGCATAAAGCTAGATTACGCAAAATAGGAATTGATATAGCACAGCGTTTTAATTTATCTAAATTCAGTCCTATGACTGTTCGTGAAATTCGATAAGTCAAAGTGTCTGATTGTCCAATCCCGAGCAGGTACAAGATGTCACAAATTTTTCAGTTAGCATTGTGATTTAGCGCTCTGCTTGTAAATTTATATCGGTTCGCATAATGTATATTATGTTAAATATAACTTATTGCAATGTATTTAAGTACCGGCCAATATCATTTAGTCCTCTTTTCTTCTCTTCTTTTATTTTGAACTTAATTGTTATTCTTGACTTTTATCAATTATTATATAAGATATAAATTATATCGGTTTAGTGTAGTTTTATATGAAATATAAAGTTTTTTTGTATTTCTATAAAGATATTAGATTATTTTTGTAAATAAAAAAATAATGTCTAACTACTCTTTGTTTTTTATTATAGAATACATTGTTCTTGTCAACTAATGGATTAACATTTTCGGAAAGATGCAAACTAAATATAAGTCATTACGATCAAAAAGCTATTCTGTTCCATGTGAATTGTGCAGTACTGGATCACTATGTATCCCAATGTTACTCAATAATACCCTACATACAGTGTTAGATCGTAAAAAGTCTTATATAAAAGATGAGATCTTAATTCACGAAAACACTTCTTTCACAAAATTATTCATCATCCATTCAGGCGCATTAAAAACCTATGTTACTACTTCAAATGGTAATGAACAAATCAATGGTTTTTATCTACCAGGTGATATTGTTGGGTTAGACTCCATTTCAACAAGGGTTTATAACTATACTGTTAAAGCGTTAAATAATGTTTCTATATGCGAACTCCGCTATGATGAATTAATGGAATTAGTTGATACAAATAAAACTACAAGAGATATGATTTTAAAATTATTAAGTAATGATATCTATAATTTTCAAAAGTTAGTTTTATGTTATTCACAAAAAAAGGCTGATGAACGTCTAGCCTATTTTATTTATTCTCTTTATAAACGTTATGAAAAACGTGGTCATACTTCATTGAATATAAAGTTATCTATGAGTAGAACCGATATCGCTAATTATCTAGGATTAACCATTGAAACTGTTAGTCGAATTTTAACTAAATTTCAAGAGCTTGATATTTTATCCGTGAAAGGAAAGTATATTTTCATCAAAAATTTAAACGCTTTAATTGTTTTGGGAAAGTAATTTATTTCATGATAAAATGTTAACTAAGTTAATTCTAAGGTTAATCAAATATGATAAGTTTAAAGAAAACTCTTATTGTAGCGACTATCGCTGCGAGTCCAATTAGCTCATTTGCAGCTCAACAATTAAATGAAGAACAAGCTAAAGACCTTCAATCTTTTAAACAAATTACTGTTCGTGGTGCTTTTTATACCGATAATGATTATGTCATGGCTATGTCAAAAGCAGCTGATAAAGAAGGTGCTTCAGCATTCTATATAACTACTACTAATATCAGTCCATCGAATGATACATTGCGTATCGTTTACGCTAAATTATATAAGTCAGATGCACCAAAGGCTGTTGAAGCAGCTGAGAACTTTCGTAAATTTGAAGGTATATTTGAATATCCAAAATCTAAGGCGATTCGTTTAGAACCTTTTAATATTGTGCGTATACGTGGATACTTTCCTAGTGAAATTGATTTAAATCAAGCTGTTGCAAAAGAAGCTTTAACAAAAGGTGCCTACGCTTTTTATATTGATTCTCGTTCTGAATTAGGCAGCAATATCCAAGTCGCAGCTTACTTGTTTAAAAAAGATGCTCCAGAGCGTAAACTTCAACCTGAAAACGCCATTCCTTATGATTCTGAAGCTGGCCAACTTGCACTTGCACAAGGTGGTGAAGCTGCGATGCAAGTTGAAAAACCTGGTTATTATTCACCATCAGCATTTAATGAAAAATTTTATGCAGACAAATTTAATAATAAAGTAAAAGTAATAGATCAATCTACCACGAGGACAACACAAACAAAAATAACTGAAACTGCTTCAACTGATGTTGCTCCTGCAGTTGCAACCGAACCACAACGCTTAACACGTTACACTGTAACGCTTCCTGACGGAAGAAAAATTCAAGAATTGAATGATGCTACAGCCGCAAAAATGGTTGCTTTTGATACTATTAAATTCCGAGGATATTATGTAACTGATCATGAAATTTCTTATCAAGCAGGTAAAAGAGCGATTGAAAATGGAGCTAAATATTATCATATTGCTCGAGTAGCTCATGATACCAAAGGACCTAATATCACTGTATTTGTAGATCTTTATAAGTAGCATTTTTGAAGATGGGCGTATTCCACGCCCTACTTCCTCTTTTATTTTCTTCTTATTATTTCATATTCTAATTTTCAAATCTAAAATGATCATCCTAATATTTATAATTCAGATTTTACAAGTTCGATCTGCTGTTTAACTCGTTTAGGTGAAATTGGATAAGGGGTTCCTAATTGCTGAGCAAATAGATTGACTCTTAACTCTTGAATCATCCAACGTATATTAATGACACTATCTTTAGATCTAACAATTTGTGGCAAGCTATTAACCCATTTTTCATATTGATTTTCAACTTCCTCAATAATATTCATCGATTGTCTATCTTTCGTTACATTACCCATAAGTTTTTCAATTCTTTTTTCAATTGCTAGTAAATAACGATAAACATCAGCAAGTCGTTTATAACCTGAATCAGCAACAAAACCTTTATAAACTAAATTACTAAGTTGCTTTTTTATGTCTGATAGCGCAAAAGCTAATGATAGATCAACTCGACCTTTTAATTTTTTGTTAATGTTATAATGTAAAGTCAAAATACTTTCTACCTGTTTAGCAATATCTATAACCGTTTCATTGATATTTGTTTTGGTATAATCAAGTAATTTTTGATATTGATCTTGATTTTGAATATTTTGATTATATTTATCTATTAATTCATCAACTGCACAAGCAATACAATCATCAATCAACATTAATACAGTACCAAAAGAATTAAAATAAAGTCCTAATTTGGATTTATTCGGTAATTTTTCATGTAAATATTTGATAGGTGAAGGAATATTCAGCATCAATAAACGTCTAAGCCCCAATTTATTTAATTTTTGTTGTTCCTCTTGATTATCAACTAATTCAATACTGACTGAATTTTGATGATCGATGAGTGCAGGATAAGCTTTAACTGTATAATTTTTCTGTTTTTCTTCATAAGTTGTAGGTAATGTACCAAAATTCCAATCAGTTATATTACTTTGCTCAATGGATACTACTTTTTTTGTAGTTAAAGTGGATAAAGCTTTTTGAACTTCATTTTTTAACTGTTCTTTCAATAAGACTAAATCTTTGCCTGATGCAATTTCTTCATTATTACTATTAATAATGCTAAATGTCATTTTTAAATAATCGGGAACCTGATCTAGTTGCCAATCTTCAGATGTGATTTTTACTCCAGTCATTTTGCGAAATTCATTTTCTAAACTTTCAAGAATTGGTTGGTCTGTTGTTCTTATTCTCTCTAAAAATGCTTCTGCATAATTCGGTGCAGGAACAAGATTACGACGTAATGACTTTGGTAATGATTTAATTAAGGCAATAATTAAATCTTTCCTGAATCCAGGAACTTGCCAATCAAATCCTCTATTTTTTATTTGATTTAACAAATCAATAGGGATTTTAATTGTGACGCCGTCACGATTATGACCAATATCAAATTGATACTCTAATGCTAATTTAAAATTATCTTGATACCAAAAATCAGGGAAGTCACTTAGATTAACCAGCTGTGCTGATTGTTTGATCAGCATATCCTTTTTAATATTAAGATAATCAGGTTGAGATTTTTGCTTTTGTTTCCACCAATTATCAAAATGTTTTGTAGAAATAACTGAATCGTCAATACGTTTATCATAGAATTCGTAAAGCTCATCGTCGTCAATTAAAATATCTTGGCGACGAGATTTATGTTCAAGATCTTCAACTTCCTTGATTAATTTTTGATTTTGTTTATAAAATTTGTGATTAGTTAACCAATCACCTTCAACTAATGCGTGCCTGATAAATAAAGAACGACTTAAAACTGGATCAATTTTACTGTAATTAACTATACGACTAGCAACAATTGGTAAACCAAATAATGTTACTTTTTCGTTGGCTATTGTGGTGCCCTGCTTTTTAGACCATCTTGGCTCACTATAACTGTATTTAATCAAATGTTGGGCTATAGGCTCGATCCATTCTGATTCAATTTTAGCTGCAGTTCTCCCCCATAATCGACTTGTTTCGACCAGTTCGCTAACAATACACCATTTCGGCTGACTTTTAAAAAGTGCTGAATTTGGAAAAATTGCAAACTTAATATTTCGAGCACCGATATATTCACGTTTTTCAATTTCTTTCATACCTATATGAGATAACAATCCACTCAATAAAGAAGTATGTAAGGAAATATAATCTGCAGCTTTACTGTTTATTGGAAAAGCTAATTGTTTGATGGTCTGTCTAATTTGCGTATAGACATCTTGCCATTCCCTGATACGAAGATAATTTAAAAATTCTTTTTGACATAATCGTCTAAATTGATTTCCTGATAAAAGATCTTGCTGTTCTTGGATGTAATTCCACAAATTAATTAAAGATAAAAAGTCTGATTCTTTATCAGCAAAACGGCGATGTTTTTCATCAGAAGCTTGTTGTTTATCAAATGGCCTTTCTCTTGGGTCTTGGATAGACAAGGCTGCTGTAATTATCATTATTTCTTTTGTACAACCTGATCGCCTTGCTTCTACTAACATTCTGGCCAATCTTGGATCAATAGGCAATTGAGCTAAAATTTTACCTGTTGCAGTTAAATGATACTGATGATGCTTAATGTATATTGCACCAAGCTCTTCTAATAATCGAATACCATCACGAATATATCGGGAATCTGGAGCTTCGACAAATGGAAAAGCAGCGATATTACCTAATCCTAATGAAGTCATTTGTAAAATTACCGAAGCTAAATTAGTTCGTAATATTTCGGGATCAGTAAATTCTGGTCGTGATAAAAAATCATTTTCATCATATAAACGAATACATATACCATCCGAGGTACGACCACAACGACCTTTTCGTTGATTAGCCGAAGCTTGAGAGATCGGTTCAATTGGTAATCGCTGGACTTTTGTTCGATAGCTATAACGACTAATTCTGGCTAAACCAGGATCGATTACATATTTAATTCCTGGTACAGTTAATGATGTTTCTGCGACATTAGTTGCAAGAATAATTCGACGTTTGGAATGGGATTGGAATATGCGATTTTGTTCTGTTACAGATAATCTAGCATATAATGGTAAAATATCGGTATGGCGTAATTCTAATTTATTAAGTATATCGGCTACATCACGAATTTCCCGTTCACCAGTTAAAAATATTAATATGTCACCAAAGCTTTCTGCTGATAGTTCCTCAATAGCATCAAGAATAGGTTGAAAATCGTTATTTGTATCATCTTCTTCATTGAAAATGGGTGGACGGTATCTCACTTCAACAGGATAAGTTCGTCCAGAAACTTCAATTATTGGCGCTTGATTAAAGTGATTAGAAAATCGTTCCACATCAATGGTTGCTGATGTAATTATTACTTTCAAATCTGGACGTTTAGGTAATAATTGCTTTAGATAACCTAAAATAAAGTCAATATTTAAACTACGTTCATGAGCTTCATCAATAATAATAGTGTCATATTGTAGCAACAATTTATCTTTTTGGATTTCAGCAAGTAATATACCATCAGTCATTAATTTTATTAATGTTGTTTCACTCACATGATCTGAAAATCTAACTTTATAACCAACTAACTGCCCTATTTCTGTTTTTAATTCTTCCGCAATACGATTTGCAACAGAACGAGCTGCTAATCGTCTTGGTTGCGTATGACCAATATATCCTTTAATCCCTAAACCTAGCTCTAAACAAATCTTCGGAATTTGTGTCGTTTTACCAGACCCCGTTTCACCTGCAATAATGACAACTTGATGGTTTTTTATAGCATCATAAATCGCCTGTTTTTTTTCAGATACAGGTAAATTGTCAGGATAATGAATTTTATTTGGTAACGACAATACTCGGGCTTGGTAATGCTGGTTAGCTGCTTGTATAGCCAAATTAATATCATTCTCAAGATGATTTTTTTTAGCCAGTTTTATTATTTTATGTTTATCTAAGAAAGTCGTTGATTTTAAATCTTTTAGTTGCTGTTGAGATAACATAGAGAGTAAAATGCTCTGTTAATAATCTAAATTGTGCTCAATTATAGCAAATTAAACTTTTTATTAGGAGTTTAAATGAAAAAAACGATTTTTATTTTACCTTTAATTGCTACAGCTTTCACCATTTCTGGTTGTAATAAATCAAACAATGTCAAAGATACCGATCTTATGCATCACCACTTTGTGCTAGTAAAGGCTAATGGACAAAAAATCGCATCTGATAAGTATGCTGAATTAGAATTCGGTGAAAATATGACAATAACAGGAAAAATGTGCAATTTATTTTCTGGAAAAGTTGCATTAAACGATAATGTTATTAAAGGAGCAGGTTTAGCTATGACCAAAATGGCTTGTCCTGATAGAGAACTGGGTGAATTAGATGCAGTTATTGAAGACTTAATTGTTAAAGGTGCAAAGATTGAATTAACAAAGGATCAATTAATTCTAAAGAATGAAGATAACGAACTTACTTATAAACTTAAAGAGTTAATGTGATTGAAACGTATGCATTTCCTCAAACATTTTGACAAATATTTATATTATTAAAATGTTTTTTAGTGGCTAATTGAGACAATTTCATTACAAAAAGCTTTATTTTAAATGTAGTTAAGAATATAATGGCTCCAGTTTTGTAGATGTCCAAGCTTTAATGAAAATGACTAATTCTTCAAATATTTTATTTAAGTTATGTAACTATTTTGTAGTTACTCATCTCTCTATATACCAATCTAATCAATCATCAGACATTGATTTTTTTTGCGAAAAAAGATTATTTGAATTTTAAACATTAACTTTAACAACTAGTAGAAAATATTATGAAAAAGACAAAAATAGTTTGTACCATAGGTCCTAAATCTGAATCAAAAGAGATGCTAGCCAAATTATTAAACGCAGGAATGAACGTTATGCGTTTAAATTTTTCTCATGGTGATTATGAAGAGCATGGTAATCGAATAAAGAATTTACGAGAAGTAATGCAAGAAACTGGCTTAAAAGCTGCAATCATGCTAGATACCAAAGGTCCTGAAATTCGTACTATTAAGTTAGAAGGCGGAAGTGACGTTTCATTGGTAGCTGGTCAAACTTTCACGTTCACCACTGATAAGAATGTCGTTGGTAATTCTGAGCGAGTTGCTGTTACCTATGATGGTTTTGCGCATGATCTAAAACCAGGCAATCGCGTGCTAGTTGATGATGGCTTAATTGCCATGGATGTTAAAGAAATTAAAGGTAATGAAGTTATCTGTACAGTTTTAAATAATGGTGATTTGGGAGAAAATAAAGGTATTAACTTACCAGGTGTTTCAATTAAATTACCAGCTCTAGCTGAAAAAGATAAAAATGATCTTATCTTTGGTTGTGAACAAGGCGTTGACTTTATTGCGGCTTCATTTATTCGTAAACGTTCAGATGTTGAAGATATCCGCGCTCACTTAAAAACTCATGGTGGTGAAGATATCAAAATTATTTCTAAAATTGAAAACCAAGAAGGTTTAGATAATTTTGACGAAATATTAGAAGCATCAGATGGTATTATGGTTGCTCGTGGTGATTTAGGTGTTGAAATTGCGGTTGAAGAAGTTATCTTTGCTCAAAAAATGATGATTAAAAAATGTAATCGAGCATCAAAACCAGTTATTACTGCAACACAAATGCTTGATTCAATGATAAAAAATCCTCGCCCTACTCGTGCTGAAGCGGGTGATGTAGCTAACGCAATCATTGATGGAACTGATGCAGTGATGTTATCAGGCGAAAGTGCTAAAGGTAAATACCCACTTGAAACGGTGAATGTAATGGCTACTATTTGTAAACGTACAGATAGCACTATTCCTGCTTCATTGGAACTTACCGCTAAAGAAGAAAAATTACGAATTACAGCAGCAGTTTGTTGTGGTGCAGTTGAAATTGCAGAACGACTCAATGTTCCATTGATTGTTGTTGCAACTCGCAGTGGCAAATCTGCACGTGAAGTACGTCATTATTTCCCTAAAGCGCGTATTTTAGCACTATCATCATGTCAAAAAACTGTTAACCAATTAGCTTTATCTAAAGGTGTTGAGCCTATTTTAATTGATGCAATTAACTCTACTGATGATTTTTACCGTTTAGGTAAAGAAATGGCAGTTAAACATTGCGGTTTAAATCAAGGTGATACAATTGTGATGGTATCTGGAGCATTAGTTCCAAGTGGAACCACCAACACAACTTCAGTTCATAGAATTTAATTAATTCTAATATCGTTAATTAAATATAAAAAGCTAGCTATGTGCTAGCTTTTTTTTTTACTTAAGTTATCCTGTAAATATACAGTATTAATAAATTGTAAGAGATAAAAATGCTATCAGAAAAAGTATACTTTCCAAAAGAACTAAGTTGGTTGTCTTTTAATCAGCGCGTTCTACAAGAAGCCGCTGATAAAAGTAATCCGCTTATTGAGCGTATTCGATTTTTAGGAATATACTCCAGTAATCTTGATGAATTTTATAAAGTACAATTTGCTAATTTAAAAAAATATGTTTTGATTGAACAAGAACAATCTCAAGGTTCATCAAATTCAAAACAACTTTTACGCCAAGTTAATCAAAAAGTTATTCAATTAGAACTTCAGTTTGATCAGCTTTATAATGAATTATTACTTGAAATGGCCAGAAATCAGATTTTTTTGATTAATGAAAGGCAGTTATCTTCTTATCAAGAAAATTGGATAAAAAATTATTACAAAAATAATCTAAGACAGTATATTACCCCTATCCTACTTGATAGTCATACGGAATTGATTCAATTTTTAAAAGACGATCATGCCTATTTGGCTGTTGAAATAATTTGTGAAACGAGCATCAGTTATGCACTACTCGAACTACCAACCGACAATGTTTCACGATTCGTTTTACTTCCTTCTGAAGTGTCGACAAAAAATAAATCAATTATATTTCTAGATAATATTTTACGTTATTGTCTCCCTGAAATATTCAAAGTTTTTTTTGATGCATTAGAGCTAAATGCTTATTCAATCAATATAAATCGCGATGCTGAATATGAATTAAATACCGAATTAGATAGTTTGCTTGAACTGATGTCTCAAGGATTAAAACAACGATTAACAGCTCAACCAGTTCGATTTACCTATCAAAAGGATATGCCAAGAGCATTATTTGAATTGCTTATTAACAAATTAAGATTAACTGAACAAGATGCCATGCCTGGAGGAAGATATCCTAATTTTAAAGATTTGGTTAAATTTCCAGATCTAGGTATTAAAAATTTGATGAATAAACATGTGCCTAATCTTGTTTATAATAGATTCAAACAATTCAGAAATTCTTTTGCAGCAATCAAAGATCGTGATGTCCTACTATATTATCCTTATTATTCATTTGGTCATGTATTAGAAATTATGCGACAGGCCTCTTTCGATCCTGCCGTGACCCACATAAGAATGAATATTTATCGTGTCGCAAAAGATTCTCGCTTTATTCATGCCGCTATAAATGCAGCCAATAATGGAAAAAAAGTAACGGTTGTAGTTGAATTACAAGCTCGTTTTGATGAAGAAGCAAATATAAAATGGGCCAAAAGATTGATCAGTAGTGGTATTAAAGTTATCTATTCACAACCAAAATTAAAAATCCATGCCAAGTTATTTTTAATTGACCGCAAGGAAAATGATGAAATTGTCCGTTATGCTCATATTGGTTCAGGTAATTTTAATGAAAGAACTGCCCGAATTTATACCGATTTTTCATTATTAACAGCAGATCCCGCTATAACTGATGAAGTAAAAAAAGTTTTCAATTTTATTGAAAATCCATTTAAACCAGTATCTTTCAATTATTTGCTGGTTTCTCCTCAAAACACACGATTACGATTTCATGAGTTTATTGAACGAGAAATAGCAAATGCTAAAGTAGGAAAATCTGCAGGTATTTATCTAAAACTCAATGCGATAACCGATAAAGAAATGATTGATGCACTTTATCGGGCATCATGTGCAGGAGTGAAAATTAGAATGATTGTTCGAGGGACTTGCGTATTAGTTCCTCAAATACCTCATTTAAGTGAAAATATCTTTGTGACCAGTATTGTTGATCAATATTTAGAACATGCTCGTGTTTATATTTTTGAAAATGATGGAAAAAAAGATACCTATATTTCTTCAGCAGATTGGATGCCTAGAAATCTTGATAATCGTATTGAAGTTGGCGTTAAAATTTTTGACCCTATTTTAAGATCGACGATTCATGATATTTTTAATATCCAATGTAATGACAATGTTAAAGCCAGAATTATTGATAAAGATAATACTAATAATTATGTATTAAGAGGTAATAAGAAGAAAATTAGAGCACAACATGCTATCTATGATTATTTAAAACAATTAGAAACAATTGTATAAGGAATTAGGAAATGACTAAATTAAATGAATATGCTGTGATTGATCTTGGGTCAAATAGTTTTCATATGGTCATTGCTCGTTGTATAAATGGTACTTCACAAATTATTTATAAAAATAAAAAACATATTCATTTAGCTACTGGATTAAATGAAAATAATGAGTTAAGTGAATCAAGTATCAAACGTGGCGTAGAATGCCTTGCTTTGTTTGCTGAGCGATTAAAAGATTTTCCCATTGAAAATGTAAGGATTGTCGCAACACACACATTACGTATTGCCAAAAACAAACAGATATTTTTGACTCAAGCGGCTAAAGTAATACCTTATCCTATTGAAATTATTTCTGGGCAAGAGGAAGCTCGCTTAATTTATCTGGGAACGATGACAACCGAATCGACCAATATAACTAATACAAATTTTGTTATAGATATAGGTGGAGGATCGACTGAGATAGCAATAGGTAAAGGGAATAATCTTAAACCGTACATCGTTGCGAGTAGACCAATGGGATGTGTCACTTATACAAAGCAGTTTTTTTCCCAAAAAAAGATCGATAAAATATCTTTCCAACGAGCTAAACTTGCCGCGGCACAACAAATAGAAAGCATTATTAATACCATAAAAAAACAGAATATTAGTATTGCTTTTGGTACATCAGGTACAATCAAATCCATTTACAAAATACTGTTGGATTTGGGCGTCAGTGATGGAATCATAACTCAAAAACGGTTAGATGATCTAATCAATTATATTCTAGAATTTCACTCTTTCTATGATATTCAATACCCATCCCTTTCCGATGAAAGAAAAGATGTTTTTGTCAGTGGTCTTGCTATATTTAGTGGTGTTTTTGATGCATTAGATTTACAAGCTTTACGATATTGTCCTGGTGCCCTACGTGAAGGCGTATTATATGAGCTCATTGATGGTCCCAATTATCGAGATATTAGAGAAACGACAGCTGAGTCCCTTTCTCAACATTATAATATAGACGAACGGCATGCAAAACAGGTTGTTAAAACAACCAAATATTTATATTCACAGTGGAAGAGACAGTCTCCTATAACTATTCCGATGCATTTGGAGTCAATATTATACTGGGCAGCACAATTACACGAAGTAGGATTAAAAATCAATTTTTCTTCTATACATAAACATTCAAGTTATATTTTACAAAACAGTAATCTTCCAGGATTTAATGAAGAACAACAACTTCTTTTATCTTCTCTTGTTCGTTATCATAGAAAATCAATAAATATTGATAATTTGCCATATTTTAGTCTTTTTGAATATAAGCATATCATATCATTATTACAGATATTAAGATTATCAATATTAATCAATAATCAGCGTAATAATGATCTGAATTTAAATGCTTTTCGTTTGAAATTAATTGATGACAAATTAACAAATATTACTTTAGAGATAGATGCAACATTCATCGAAAATAATAAACTTATTCTACTTGATTTAGAGCAAGAGCAAAAATATTGGAAAACAGTAGATGATTGGAAGTTATCAATTGTAATATATTGAATAAATTTTATTAATATGTTTTTACCGCTAGTTAAACTAGCCGTAAAAACATTTCTTGAGTAAAAAAATTACTTTATCGACCTAACCCTATCATTTTCCACCATAATAACCCAATGGTGAAAACAATAATTAAATTCACAACACTACATACAAAACCAACTTTCCACCATGTTTTTACCGGTACAAATCCTTCAGCGAATAATAGTGGGTTCCTAGCGTTGGCAAATTGTGTAATTGAACCAAAATAATTTGTACAAATGACTAATGCAAAAATAGCTATCATTTGCGGTACACCGAGTGCGATTGCTACAGATAAAAATACAGGGAACAAAGCTGCAATATGAGCATTACCGCTGGCAAAAAAGTAGTGTAAATAAACGTAAACGGTACACAATATAATAATAACAAGCATCCAACTACTCTCACCTAAATGCCCTTCTATTGCATTACCTATAGTATTACCTAACCACTTAGTTACACCAAGTTTGTTTACTTGTCCTGCCATCATAAGTAAGGCTGCAAACCAAATTAAAGTATCCCAAGCAGCTTTTTCTCCTTTAATATCATCCCAACTCAATACGCCTGTTAAAATTAATAAAGTTAAGCCAATAAAAGCTGTAGTAGTTGAGTCAATATCCAATTTATTACCAAAAATCCAAAATACCAAAAGTAGTATCACTGTACTTCCCATTATAATTTCTTTACCAGTAACGGGCCCCATTTTTTTAAGTTCTTCTGTCGCTAATTTTGGTGCTTCAGGTGTTTTTTTAAGTTCTGGATTGGTCAAAAAATAGATAACTAACGGAATGATAATGAAAGAAGCTAAACAAGGAGCAATAGCAGCAATAAACCATTGACCCCAACCTAATGTTATGCCAAGCGAAGATGTTACTAATTTAGCCGCCAGTAGATTTCCAGTGAATGCCGTTAAAAACATTGCCGATGTAATATCATTGATATGACTGATCGTTAGCATCAAAAAAGTTCCAATGCGGTTTCGTGAATCATCTTTAGGATTTGAATTAAAATTAATGGCTAAAGCTTCAGCAATTGGGTAAATTACGCCTCCCGCTCGAGCTGTGGTACTTGGAATTGCAGGTGCTAAAGCAATATCAGTTACTGATAATCCATAGGCTAAACCTAATGTATTTCGTCCGAGAATTTTCACAAGATAATAAGCGATACGTTTACTTAATCCTGTTTTAATAAAACCACGAGCGATCATAAAAGCGATAACAATAAGCCATATCAATGTACTATTTAATTCGCTTAATGCGATTTTAATTGATTCGGTTGCAGAAGTAGCTCCAGATGGTCTTAACACCGCAAAAATGGTAATCGCCAAAAAACCAATTGCGCCAATAGGCATAATTTCTGCAACAATACAAGCAATAGTAGCCACAAAAATAATACTTGTCCGCCATCCTTCTATACTGATTCCATCAGGAGGTAATACAAATAGCCATAAAATGGCTGAAATAGCAGCGATAATAATAAATGGTAGCCATTTAACCGGTGGCTTTTTTATTGTATCCATTGCATTTTCCTTCTTGTTTTAAAAAGATTTAATTTAGTTTAAAAAAATTACTTTTTAGATAATTATTTAATTTTGTTAATCGTTAATTATTTGGCAAGTGAAACTATAGGTGTTTATTAATTTTATTATTTTATTTTTCAATGAATTTATCGAAAAACATTTACTTTATATATTTGCTACTTTATAGATCATGATATGATCTTATTCATTGTGCAATACATACTCCTTTAAGAAAATTTAGGAATAATTTAATAATAACATTAGATTAATTTTGACTAGATGTTTATCATTACTTAAATTCACGGAGATCACCTCTATTAGGTGAAACTTAATAACAAATTAGTTATCAAGTTTCTGATAATATAAATATTCCACCTAAACAACGGCTTTTCCAGTCTAATCAAACTTCAATAAACCGTTGATTTTAATAAAATCGAATATATTCAAACTACTAATTTAATATTGATGAATATAATCTGTAGCTTTTTTGCCTGCCTGTAAGCCAAAGATAATGATATCTGCAACAGCATTTCCACCAATACGATTGGCACCATGTACGCCTCCAACCACCTCACCAGCGGCAAAGACACCTTCAATAACATGATGTTGAGTATCTAATACTTGTGTTTCCGGATTGATAGTTACTCCTCCCATAGTATGATGTATTCCTGGTGCAATTTTTATCGCATAAAATGGACCTTTATTAATAGGATGACGCATCCCTGTTGTTCGACCAAAATCTTCATCATGTTTATTCAAAATAAAATTATCATAACGTTTTATTGTTTCAGTCAATGTATTTGCATTAATGGATAACTGTTTAGCTAATTCATCAATAGTATTGGCTTGAGTCACTAAATTACGTGAAACATACTCCTCTACCGATTTATTTTCATCACGAACTTGTTGATCAAATAAAATATAAGCATAATGTTCTGGTAAATTATTGATACTATTAGAAACTTTATCACGTGTATCTAATTCATTAACAAAGCGTTTTCCATCTTGTGATATTAATATTGCACCTCCACCACGAATTGATTCAGAAATGAGATAAGCGGTTGTTTGTTCTACAGTAGGATGAATTTGAATTTCTTTCATATCCACCGTACCTGCACCAAGCTTTTCTAGGATGGTAATTCCCGATCCTGTTGCTCCTTTATGATTAGTTGTCACAAAACCTTTGAGATCTGGGCGATATTTTTCAACCATTTCTCTATTTGCGCCAAATCCACCGGTAGCAATGATTACTGCTTTTGTTTTAATGGTATGAATTGAACCATCTTCTTGGGTAACTTCCACCCCTGTTACTTTATGATTTTCAGTTAAAATTTTAGTGACGTTGGTATCAAGCATAACTTCAATACCACGATTATTGATATTTTTTACCAATCCACTTATTAAAAAACCACCTACCGCAGCCCCACTTTCTGGTCGATGAGTTCGATCGATACTCATGCCTCCAGTTGTGGTAATACCACTTAACGTAATGCCATTTTTATCTAACCAATCAATAGCATCTGGAGCATTGTCAACAAAATAACGTAACAAATCAGGATTATTTTTGTTTTTTCCTCCAATCATTGTTTCTTTATAGAAAAGATCTTTGCTATCGATGATTCCTTTCAGTTTTTGAAATTTAGTTTCTGCAGCATTCATACCGGCCGATGCTTTATTGGTATTTCCCCCAATGACTGACATTTTTTCAATAATGACTACATTGGCACCTAAATCATGTGCACGAATTGCCGCTGCTAATCCCGCGCCTCCGCTTCCAACAATAACAATATCAAAAGATTTATCATCTGGATCACCACCTTCGGCCAAAATGGCATCTTTATTGGATTTAACCATGGCCTTAGTTACCGCTTTTTTAAATGCTTCACATTGAGTTGTAGCACCAGAAATAGTGTCAACATGAGGACTATTTGAACTAATAATTCTATCTTTTATTTCATTAAAATTACTTAATACATTATCATCAAAATTATTTGCATTAACTAATTGCATATCTTTAATATAGTCTTTTGCTAATTCAACATTGATCGTAAATTCATAGGATTCATCATTGACTTTCTCTTGATAATTACCTGGTTTAAATTTTTTGTTATTTAAATTTACATCTCGAATTAAACTTTCAACTAATGGAAAATGCCATAATGGCACTGGGATTTTGAGTTCTTCTCGCTTATCGCTATTGATAAACAATTCAAGCTTTTCACCATTTTTGATTCGACTTGTCCAATCTGGATAGGCTATGCAGGCACGACCAACAGCAACTAAATCATAACCATTTTCTAAGGCAGTTTCTAAATCGGTTTGATTAATTACATTACCAACCCCGACAACTGGAATTTTAGCTAATGTGTCAGAGCGCATTGCAACATATTTTTTAATCAATGGTGTTGGATCTTCAATATTGACAATCGAGGATCTTAATATCGTTCCCATTGAAAAATGAACATAATCTAAACCCTTTTCAGCTAATTTCTCAAGTAAATACATAGTATCATCAAAACGAATACCTGGTATTTCTAGCTCTTCTGGTGAAAAACGATAGCCAATAATAAAATCAGAGTTCCCAAACTTCTTAACAATATTGTGAGTTATATCCAAAACGGCTAAGGGGAATCTTGTTCGATTATCCCGACTCCCACCCCATTTGTCATTGCGTTGATTTGAATTTGGTGAATAAAATTGCTGAATTAAATAGGTATTAGCACCGTGGATTTCTATACCATCAAAACCTGCTTGGATAGCTCGTCTAACTGCTTCTCCAAATTTTTCGATCATTTGATCTACTTCATTTGCCGTTAGTTCTATTGGAGTAGCTGCTTCAGGTCTAGGGGCAGCAATCGCACTAGGGCCTACAGGGGAAAGTCCACCAATAAGCTTGGGCTCCACCATTCTACCTCCATGATAAACCTGAATGATTGCTTTTGAACCTTTTTCTTTAATTGCATGAGCTATTTTTGCTAAACCCTCAATTTTGTCATCACTATCTAGTCCAATAGCTCCAGGAAAAGCTAACCCTTTTTGATCGACAAAACCACATTCGACAATAATAGTTCCAATTTCTCCAGATCTGGCATTGTAATATTCAATTAGATCGGATGTTACAGAACCTTCATAAAATCCAGAACAAGTAGTCATTGGTGCCATAATTATGCGATTCTTTAATTCAACACCATTGGGTAATGTTAATGGTTCAAAAGCATTTTTCTTTGTCATTTTAGGTACCTAATAATTACTTAAATTAATTTATAATTGGTAATAATAACATTACTAATAATCATCCTCTACCGACAATAGCTTCATTAGCAAGGTTAGTATCATTTTTTCGACAGAAATTTTTTTAAATTTATTAAAAAATTATAAAATAATTTACTTTTTCAATATTTAAATATTGCTTATTTTGTATCATTTTTTCCATTTCTGATTAATAAAAATGGATTTTTAGTCTAAAAAAAAACACTATAACTATTTCATTTACTTGCAAATTTTTTAATAGTTTATTCTTGAACTTTAATTCTAATCAGTTAGAATGCTTAATAATTTATATAAAAAGGAATGGTAGATGATTGTGGCACATACACACAAACTGAAAGAATCATTAAAACATCATTCTTTTTCTATTTTAATTAATGATCCTCCATTATGGAGGATTTTTTATTTTAAGCCTATCTTTTTTTATTTTCATCTCAGATTATCAATCAAATTCAATATAAGTACACCAAAACAGGAGCAAGCATGAAACCTTTGATCCCTTTTTATAATCCAAGTATTAGTTATGAAGATAATTATGCTCAAGGGCCTTTTGGACTTTTCAGTCAATTAGATAAGGCAGAACAAGTAACAACTCTGCCTACTAAATTTTTAAATGTTGATGTGAATTTACCGTTTGGAATGCCTGCAGGTCCATTATTAAATGCAAATTATATCAAAGCAGCTTTTGTATATGGATTTGATTTATGTGTGTACAAAACAGTTAGAACAAAAATGCATAAATGTCATCCTTTACCAAATGTTTTGTCCGTACATCCTAAAGGTAAACTAAGCAGTAACCTTGATACAGTTTTAGCCGACACCAATTATAATCAACCATTATCAATTACTAACTCCTTTGGCGTTCCTTCTTTTGCACCTGACGTTTGGCAACCAGATATGGCTGAGGCAGTTAAAGCAGCGGGTCATGGTCAATGTGTAATTGGTAGCTTTCAAGGAACTCAAGGCAATGGAGCAATTGAAAAAGACTATGCTTTAGCAGCAAAATTAGTTAGAGAAACTGATGCCCCCATTCTAGAAGCCAATCTGAGTTGTCCTAACGAAGGTGCAAGTAAACTACTTTGTTTTGATACCGATAAAGTGGAGCGTATTGTTAATGAAATAAAAACAGCCGTGCCTGATCGCCCTCTTATTTTAAAATTAGCTTATTTTCCTGATGATGAAAGAATTGTGTCGTTATTAAAACGAGTTGGCTCAATTATTGATGGTTTAAGTACTATTAATACCCTTTCGGCTAAACCTGTAGATGCAAATGGCCATCCAGCATTAGGAGAAAATAGAAAAGAAGGTGGAGTCTGTGGTGATGCTATTCGTTGGGCAGGTTTGGATATGGTGACTCGTCTAGCTAAATATCGTCAACAAATGGAATTAAACTTTGCAATTATTGGCGTTGGCGGCGTAAGCTCAAGTGAACATTATCAGGAATTTATAAAAGCTGGCGCTAACGCAGTAATGAGTGCGACGGGCGCTATGTGGAATCCTTTGCTTGCAATAGAAATCAAAAAGAGTTTAAAACAACAATAAATGGATACTCTAAAAAGTTACAGGGTAACTTGTATGCCCTTTAACTTTTTAACTTAACTTAACTTAATTTTATTCATAACAATATTATTTTTATTTATTTTTATTGAAATAAATATAACCGAATATAAGATGTGCAAAAAAAAACAATAACAAGAATAATTCTAACATGTAATGAATTAAAGATAATAAAAGGTATGAGTAATACAATAAATACCATCAAAAGCATTTTAAATAAACTTGCTTTTGAAGCTTTTTTCTCAATCAACATTTTTTGAATGTAAATTTGATAATATTTACTTTTAGTAAAATAAGAATAAAGGCGATCAGAACTATTCAGCCAAAGATAAGCTGTTAATAAATAAAAAGGCACAGTAGGTAAAACTGGCACAAAAATACCAACGGTTCCTAATATAAAAGAAACACATCCCAATAATATAAATAAACTTTTTTTTAACATTAAAAAATTTAGCTCTAAGTAAATTTACTGTTTAATTAACATCAATTTAATATAACACAGCTGATGTTTTTTTGAAAAATGCTTTTGTTAGCCACATCATCCCTATTCTGCTGACTATGAACATCAGTATTATAATTAAGTTTCTGTTCATGTTCTGTAATGAAAGAGTAATTAAAGTACTTTATATTTCATTAATTTTAATATGATCTATGGATAGTTCGAATATATTCATATTTTATTAATATATAGAGAAGTCAATTCTATTATCATTTTCTCCTATTTTAGAACTAGGATATTACCGCAATAATTAAGTAATATGCTTATTAATGATTTTAAGACATAGACCAAATTTATTCACACTATAAAACATAAACTATAGTGTTTATATATTGAAAGTCGATATAGATTTATATTATTACGACCAAAAGTATTATCATAAAATATATAAAACATAGAATCGAGAAACCCATCGTTATTTTCAACTTTTAATTCACCATTTTTGAACTCTTATAATTAATAGGTGTTTTTTCTGGGATTATTTCTTACCATTAATAAACAACAGCAGAACTGACTATTATAGTGTCAATTTTTTGGATATTTATAATAATCAAGTAAAGTTTTTAAGTATGTGTTTTGTTACTTAATTTCAGTTTTCTTTAATACACAATATTAGATATCTTAAGTCAATAAAAGAAGATGATTAAAATATTAACTTAGATAAATTGTTGCAATTTCTTAATGGAATCGGATACAACAATACCTGACGTTAGAAATTTATGTAAGTTATCTATAGCGTTAGAATTCAAAACAGATTAAGCCTAGGCATTTTATGAATAGAATTCACCCACGCCCGTTGTAGGGCTTAGATATTTAAAGAAAAACTGATACTGTTAGACATTATGCTTATTTGTCATCATGGCTTTGATTAGTGATGGTCGAAAATAGATTATCTGAAAATGACAGCAATTTGACACTAAGAATTTTACAATAAAAAAAGCGCTTTCGTGGAGCGCTCTAATTGAATGAACTTCTATAATAATTGGCGGAACGGACGGGGCTCGAACCCGCGACCCCCTGCGTGACAGGCAGGTATTCTAACCAACTGAACTACCGCTCCGCTTTTTAGATTCCTTTAACGAACAACATTAAAGTAGGCGTGATATTAAAGATTATTTTCTTGTTCGTCAATCATATTTTTAAAATCATTGTTCAATTGAATATAAAAACATCATTAATGTAATTTCCACATGGCTTCACCACTTTTCTTTTCAATTTTTTTTAGGATTGATTCATGTTCGGAAAGCTCGTGTTCCGTTGCCTTTATAATCTTTAACGGATTACCTGTACGTTCTATTCTTTTTATAACACTTCCCTCTGTTGAAGTTGAAAGATGTTCATCTGAACTGAAAGCTAGAGTTGTTTGCCCACCAGTCATAGCTAAATAAACTTCAGCTAAAATCTCGGCATCAAGTAAAGCTCCATGAAGAGTTCGATGAGAATTATCTATCTGATAGCGTTCACAAAGAACATCTAAATTATTACGTTTACCGGGAAACATTCGTCTGGCCATAGCTAAAGTATCGGTTACGATACAATGCTCAGATGTTTTAAAATCTAGACCACAAAGCCGGAATTCATAATCCATAAATCCGACGTCAAATGAAGCGTTATGAATTACTAGCTCTGCGCCATCAATGAATTTAATAAAATCATGAGCAATATTTTTGAAAATCGGTTTATCTTTAACGAATTCATCACTTATGCCATGAACTCTAAAAGCCTCTTCATCAATTAGGCGTTCAGGATTAATATAGACATGAAAATGGTTACCAGTTAATCGACGGTTAACCACTTCAACAGCACCAATTTCAATAATCTTATGACCTTCATAATGATTATTGCCCTCTTGATTCATACCAGTGGTTTCTGTATCTAATACGATTTGGCGAGTACAATTAGTTATCACAGTATTCTCTTTTTATGTATTAATAAATGTTGGGAAAAACAAAATAATGGTATAGTCTAGCACTAAAACTCTTTGATGTTGATATCTGCGAAAATTGAAGTAAATAATTTAATCAAATCAGTACAAATATTTTACTATTTTATATCAAACTCACATTCAAAATGTTATTTGATTTTTAAAAAAGATTAATAAAATGTTAAAACAAATTGAAATATACACAGATGGTTCTTGCCTTGGTAATCCTGGCCCTGGAGGATATGCCGCAATATTAAAATATAAGCAAAACGAAAAAATCTTATCTCAAGGTTATTTTAAAACAACAAACAATCGCATGGAATTATTAGCCGCTATTGTTGCCTTAGAGCAATTAAAACAAACTTGCAAGATAAAACTCTATTCAGATAGTCAATATGTACGCAATGGGATTACCAATTGGATACATGGATGGAAAAGAAATGGCTGGAAAACATCCAATAAAAAACCTGTTAAAAATGTAGATTTATGGATGCGTTTAGACAAATTAGTTCAAACGCATGAAATTGAATGGATTTGGGTAAAAGGTCATGCTGGACATATTGAAAATGAACGTTGTGATGTAATTGCAAAATCCATGGCTCAAGCACCAAGCTTATCCGATGTTGTATTTGAACAATCATTATCTGAAAATGCAAATAATGACGATAGTGAACTGAATTTATTTTGATAGAGTATCGATAATAAGTGTAAATTTTTAATAAATTGCAATAAGTAACATTAACGGAGTCAATAATAAATGTTTCACTTACATGTTATTCCCGCATTAAAAGATAACTATATATGGTTATTAGAAAATTCACATAATCAGGTCATCATAGTCGATCCTGGTGATGCACAAGTGGTCATTAATTATCTTAATCAACATAAACTATTACCACTTGCAATTTTACTTACACATCACCATATAGACCACGTTGGAGGTGTTAGCGGGCTAAAAACCAAATATCCTGATGTAATCATTTATGGTCCAAGTGAGATTAATTTACCAATTACCTATCTAACTAATCAACATGAAGTGAGTATTGGTGATTTCAATTTTGAGGTGTTCCATTTACCTGGGCATACTTTGGGACATTTAGCTTATTATTGTCATCCTTATCTGTTTTCTGGTGATACATTGTTTTCTGCTGGATGTGGAAGAATTTTTGAAGGAACTTATCAACAAATGTTAAGTTCGCTTAACAAATTAAAACAGTTGCCTGATGATACTCTTGTTTGTGCTGGACACGAATACACTTTAGCAAATTTAAATTTTGCTAAAAATATGGTTCCAGATGACAAAGAAATAAACAAATATTTTGATAGTATCCATAATAAATCAGTGACTTTACCTTCTATTTTAAATGAAGAAAAACAAATTAATTTATTTTTACGATGCGAAGAAAAATCTTTACAAGATAAATTCAATTTTAGCGATGAATTAGAGCTGTTTGCTTTTTTTAGGAGCCTAAAAGATAATTTTTAGGTATAATAGTAATCTTAAACAATATAGAACTTAGTCTGTCTAATGAAAAAATTATTAATATTTACAGTGTTATGCTCTTTTTTAGGTGCATGTCAGCAGTATAGTGGGCCGCGCCATAATGCAGTTGTTAGAATAAAGTACTCAAAAAATACCGTAGTTAGTAATAGACAAACTGTCAGTAATAGTAATTATGTATCTATCACGCAAAATCCATGGCAGTATATAAACAATCAGATTAATGCTAATGTTCCCGATAATAGTCGCATTAAAGCTGAAAGAGAAATATTATTACGTGATCCCCAAGGTTTTGAAACAATCGCATTACGTTCGGAGCCTTATGTTTATTATATAGTTAATCAATTACGTAAAAATAATTTACCTGTTGAGTTAGCTTTAGTTCCTTTAATTGAAAGTGCTTATGATCCATTAGCAACATCATCTGCTCAAGCGGCAGGTTTATGGCAATTTGTACCTATAACAGCAAAAGAGTATGGATTAAAACAGAGTAATTATTTTGATGCTCGCCGTGATTTAATTGCATCAACAAATTCAGCCATCACATTATTACAAAATTTAAACGAACGCTTTAATGGTGATTGGTTATTAACGCTTGCTGCTTATAATGCTGGTGAAGGGCGCGTTAGAAGAGCAATGGAGAAAAACCATGCTAAAGGTTTATCCACTGACTATTGGTCTTTAGAATTACCTAATGAAACAATGCATTATGTTCCTAAAATTTTGGCAATAGTGGATATTGTAAAAAATAATACTCGATATGGTATTAAATTGCCTGATTGTAATTATGAAAATTCATTGGTCAGAATTGATATAACTAAAAACATTTCATTGGCTAAAATTGCTCAATATACAGGATTGTCACTCAATGAGTTAACGACCTATAATGCGGGGTATGTACAGCAAACCGTAAATGGTCCTTTCCATTTGCTTATTCCACATGCTCATGCCAAAAGTTTATTCCAAAAATTACAAGCAGAAAATCTTGTAGCAAATGAAATAACTGAGCTTTTGCAGGATGTACCACATGCTCCGATGCCATTTGAAGTTAAATCATCAGCAGTACAACATAATGATCTAAATCATCAAAAGATCAGTTCAATTGTGGAGAATAATAGTAACAATACCCAAATCACTTATCAAGTGAAAGCGGGTGATAATCTCTATAGTATTGCACAAAATTATCGAGTAAAAATTACCGACCTGTTGTTATGGAATAACTTAAAAAATCAGAGAATTAAAGAGGGTGATGTTCTAACAATTAACCTTGTGAATGCAAATCCAATTTGAAACTTACATAAAGAGGATTATGATCTGATGCAGTTGTACTAATTATTTGCGCTGCATCAAGCTGTAATCCTCGATAAAAAACAAAGTCTAAAGGTCTTCCCATAAATGTTTTTCGAATATCAACGCTGAAATTTACGGGTTTAAGTCCAATTGAACTCACTAAATAAAATAATAAATCTAAGCGCTGTTTACTCCATGCATTAAAATCCCCCGCTAATATTACCGGACCATGATGTTCTTTAATACGTTTTAATAAAATATGGATTTGTTGGCGATAAACCTTAATTCCAATACTAAAATTAACAGCATGAATGTTTGCTACCAATAATTGTTGTAATGAATTTTTAATAGGATAGATAGTTATTAACGCTGATTTGGGAACCCGAATTAGTGGCTCTATTTCTCTAAAAGACAAAAGATCTGTTGGTAAACTATCGGTTATAGTCATAACACCGGCATAAATATCTTTCAAACAATATGCTGGAACATGATCTGCAATTTTATTGTGTCGTGAAATAAAATTTAATAATTGAGGTGTAGTTTGGGCTTCTTGTAATAAAATTAGTTTAGCTTTATCCGCATAAAGCTCTAAAATATTGATACATTCCGCCCTCTTTTGCTTAAAAATATTCCAAACTAAAATTGAAAAATATTCTTGATCAATGAGTGGTTGCTTTACCACTATATGATGGTTAGGTAATATCAATTCTACATCGCTATTTTTCTTATATCTTAATGTATAATTGCGTTTTCTGAACATTTTAAATATTGGTTTTTTGTTTTACATACTCATCAAAGGATAAGGTATCACTTTGCTCTTTTTTCTTTTGTTTTTCAATAGACAAAATACGTTGTTGAACAAAATCGCTATCAGTCAATATTGCTAAAGGTTCTGCTAAGAGTTGTTTTTTATATTGAGATGCAAGTACTAAACCAAATTTAGAAGTGCCTAAATCACTAATAGCTTCAAGCGTTCTAGCAGATAAAGTTAATTCAGGTTGGTCAAACATCACGTCTAACTTTTCACAAACCTTTCGATATTGTCGATGCTCGTCATTATGATCCAAAACATCGGCGACTCTAAGCAAATCTTTAAACAAATTATGCCCAACTTTAGATAATGGTTCCCGATAACTATCACAGCCCATGCCTATTTCCAAACCAGGCTTACGCCCTTCCATGATTACTCGATTCCAATTTACTTTAGAACACTCAAGTTCTTCACTACTCATTTCTGGTGCAGGAGCTAATGCACACCAAATTAAGAAAAGATCAATAAAACGAATTTGTTCTTCGGTAATACCAATAGGTGAAAAAGGATTGATATCCAACGCTCGAACTTCAATATACTCAATACCGCCACGCATAAGTGCATCAGATGGCGATTCCCCAGATCTTGGTACCCGTTTAGGGCGAATCGGTGCATAAAACTCATTTTCAATCTGTAATACATTATCATTCAATTGACGATAATGGCCATTTACTTTGACACCCAATTTACTAAATTGTGGTGACTTGGTATGTGTGGCTCGTTTAAGACCTTCAACATAAGTATCTAAATGATTAAATGTTATACCTAACTGCTTTTGTGCATCATTTGTGTAACCAATATCACTTAGTCTTAATGACGTTGCATAAGGTAAATAACAATTTCCGTTTGTTTGTTCAATAAAAGCTTTCGCTTTTTCTGGGTTTTGAATAAATGAAGAACATATAGATGGAGAGGCACCGAATAAATAAGGAATAACCCATCCAAAGCGATAATAGTTACGGATTAAAGTAAAATAGCCTTCAGAAATAACGGCTCTACCTTCTTCAGTATTTTTTACACCATCTCTAGCTTGCCAAAATGCCATTGGCAATGAAAAATTATAATGAACCCCTGAAATAGTTTGCATCATTGCGCCATAACGGTTTTTTAAACCTTCACGATACACCGTTTTGAAACGCCCTTCATTTGATGATCCATATTGTGCCAAAATAATGTCATCTTCGTTTGCGACAAAACATGGCATACTCAAAGGCCACATCAATTCATCGCCAATATTAACACTAGCATAATGATGCAAGTCACGTAAAAATGTTAACATATAATCAATATTGGTATTAACTGGCGTAATGAATTCAAGTAGTGATTCAGCAAAATCGGTTGTGATCCAAGGGTGAGTGAGCGCCGAGCCTATATTAGCTGGAAAAGGTGTTTTTGATAAGGAACCATCAGGTAAAATACGCAAAGTTTCTCGCTCAACACCGCGTTGAATGCCTTGTAAAATTGTATAATGTTTTTCTAACCAGCTAAGTGCTTTAGAAACATCAGGTATCATAATTTTGCGTTTCCATAATTAAGATTGATTTTTGCCATATTAACATAAATTACAGCCTATCATGGGCTATTTTTATAATATACAATCAATAAATTAATATTTGTTCATCTTTAAAGATAAACTTCACTATTATATTCATAATAGAGCTGTTAATTAAAAATTATCAGATAAACATTATTTTATATTTAAATAGAAACATAATAATCTGTAGAGGGCAATCTTTTCGAGAATAATAAGAGTCAATAGAGTTGATAATTAACCTACTCTATTGATTTAAAATTTAATTATAGTTTAACTTTCACTTTGCTTTTTTTGGTTAGCAACATAATCTTCATCGACAGGTGTGACGATTTTATTTTTGTGATCAATAAGATAGGTTTTACCAAAACCAATAACAATGCGTCCTGATGTTGGTGCAATTTTAAATAAGTTAAAATCATTCATCTCACAAAGCATATAAACCATCTTGCTCACCCGTTTAGCAAGCTGATCGATTACTTTCTCAAAAATTGGTGAATTTTTATCAACAATTTCAGCTGTTGCTTGAGAACTTAAACGTCTACGTGCATAAATATTTTTTGTCTTAGATTCATCATCAATAATAATAAAAGAAATTTGAGGATTGATTTTCATATTTTGACTATGTGGTGCTAAATCAGAAATAAGAACATAATAATCACTTCCATCAAAGAAATAAGGTGAATAACTGGTTTCAACTCCTCCATCTTTATTTATAGTTGATAGTATGACTGTTAACACGGTTTCATGTAAGCTATCTAATGTATCTTGAACGTTATTAGTTTTGGATTCTGCCATAAAAACTCCTTATTTAATTTAACTTTTATTTTTTTACTTAATCTGTTATCTCTTTTTTTATAATATTAATTGATTGCATTGTTTGAAATAAGACGATATATCCGAATGAGAAATTATAATAAAACTACTATTTGTTAAGTTAGTTTGTAACAATTTTAGTAATTGATGTTCTGAATGTTTATCTAATGCATTTGTCGTCTCATCCATAAATATCCAATCAGGTTTATGCAATAAAATCCGCGCTATTACTAAACGCTGTTTTTCACCTCCAGATAGTCTATTCAAATCGTAATCTAGTAATTTTTTTTCAATATCTTGAGCTAAGAAACCTACCTCTGCTAAAATTTGCTTAATACTGTCTAAATCCTTTTCTAATAAAGGGTTAGGATAAGCCATTGCATGAGCTAATCCTCCCATAGGAAAATAAGGATTTTGTGATAAAAAGAGTTTATTAGCTTTTGGTAACTCAATATAACCTTCATAGTAGGGATAAATTCCTGATAATAATTTAAACAAGGTCGATTTACCTATTCCTGACATTCCTGACAAGATGATAGATTCCCCTTTATTTAATCGCAGTTCGGGTACTTTAAGCAAAACCTTACCACTTGGATTTTTTATAATTAGATTATTTATTAATAAAGTATCCGTATCTTTTTCAAATTGTCTTTGTTGGTTATGCATATCAGCTATCAATCTTGCACGATTAATAAACTGACATAAACGGTGGCTAAAGGCAGTCAGCTCAGCTAAATTATTATAATTGAAAATAAACCACGATAAATTAACCACCACATTACTAAATGTCTTACTAATTTGCATTAATGATCCAAGGCTAACTTTGCCAATTAGGTAAATAGGTAAAGCAAAAAAAGTGGGTATTTGTAAAACAGTAAGATTATAAGGTCGAGTAAAACAACCTAAAAATAACTGTCGTTTAATTAACTGATACCAATTTGTCATGATGTCACTAAAATGCTGATCGAGTATCTCTCTTTCAACTTTTTCTCCATTTAATAAGGCTATCGGTTCTTTTGATTCTCTAAATCGAGTTAAAGCAAAACGGTAATCCGCTTCTTTATGTTGTTGTTGAATTAATAAAGATTTCAAAGGATTACCAAGCCAATGGGTCAGGTAAGAACAGATAATGACATATATTGGTGCTAACCAAACCATATAGTGTGAAAGACTAATATCAAAACCCAATAGATTAAACGATAAAAAGAAGTTATCTGTAATTTGCCATAGCAATATAAAATACGTAACCAGACCGATGAGTTGAGTGATAAAAGAAAACCCCTCATTGGTTAATTTATCAACAAACAACTGACAATCTTCAGCAATGCGTTGTTCAGGATTATCTATTTCATCTTGTTTATTATTCAAAAACCAATAGGTTTTATTATTTATCCAATGATCTAAGATCGTATCATTAAGTACTTTACGCCATATAATAACGGTCATTTTTCTTAAATAATCTGACATTAAAAAAGTAATGGCACCTAGGATTGTTAATAACATAAAAACGCCAATTTGACTCACTACTTCTTGTAAATTATATTTTTCCAGTGCATTGTAGAAATTTTTATTCCAACCAATCATCTCCAAACTAATTTTGATTAAAACAATTTTTAAACTTATCACAATGAAAGCGTAACAAAATCCCCATTTACCTTGCTTAGTTTTGGTGCAGAGTTTTATAAGCAAAAAAATATTTCTTAATGTTTGCAAAACTTTTACTCTCAATAAATAACTATTGTTAAAAACCTCCTACTCTGCTTTTTAATCAGAAACGGTGGCCTTGTTATATTCAGACGATCTTTTAAAAATTTACTACCACATCAACAGTGAAAGTTCTTCCCGGTGCTGTTTGTAGCTCAATCGGATTGGTTACTTTTACATTATCTTGTGGATTTTTATAATATGTACTAAACATTGGCCACTTAAAGTAACGTCGATCGAAAATATTTAAGACTGATGCCCTAAAAGTAATATTTTTACTAGGATGCCAATTAAGATACGCATCATAAATAGCATATCCTTTAGGTTTGAATACTCCATCGTTAGATGAACTATCTTTTGACACACGTGTCACAGCTTTAGAGAACGTTCCAACTATTTCAGTATCAAAATTGTATTCTGGATGATGCCATTTAAGACCAACAGTACCTTGTAAAGGCATTGCTTCATTAAAATATGACTTCTTTTCACCAGGTGTTTCCTGTTTTTTACCATGTTGATAAGATGCGGAAGTATTTAAAGTCCAGTTATTTGAAAACCGCCACTCAGCCGATGATTCCAATCCCCAAAGATTTACTCTTGATAAATTTTTATATGTATAATCTTTAGGGCCAACACGAATAAAGTTTTTAATATAATTACTATAGTCAGCTTTAAAGGCACCAAAGCTAAACCAACCATTGGTATAATCGCCCCTTAATCCTGCTTCGTAGGATTTAACTTTTTCTGGTTTTAAATTAGGATTAGGGATCAAATTCATCGATACCGATGGCAAAGAAGTATATAACTGTTGAGCTGTTGGCATTTTAAAGCCTTCAGCATAACGGGTATAAATTGAATATTGATCGGTAAGGTTGAATAAAGTTCCTAATTGAGGAATCAAGCGATGAGAAGTTAATTTACGAGGTTCTTTTCCTTTAATAACAGCATAATAACTATCAATATCAGGTTTAATTTTATAAGTAGCATAACGTAAACCAGGTTTAACTTTTAAACGTTCCGTAAATATATGAAACTCATCTTGCAAATAAATATCTGCTCGCTGAGTTTTAGAATTAGCAAAATTGAATCCACCTCCAATGGTAGTTATACCATTTTTTGTACTTTTATTACGGTAATCGCTGTGGGTAATATCACCTTGAAATCCATACACTAAATCATGATCAACATTCAAAAAATCCAAGTTTGAATTGAATTGTAAATCAACTTGCCAAAATTTCTCTTTATAATCATTCGTGGTATAGGTATGGATTGGATTACGCTTTCTATCGATTTGTTCACGACGAGATTTTAGATAACGTTCTTGAGGAGAATAAGAGATCATTGTTTTGATTTGATCGATAAAAGGCAAAGCGGGTGACCAAGAGTCTTCTATGGCATAACGCTTTCTTGACTGTATCTGTGTTCTTTTGTAATCACCATTAAAAGTACCAGAAGATTGTAGACCATAATCGTATAACTGTTTAACAAAAGAGTTGGAGCGGAAATTTTCAAAAGTTAATTTTGTCTCACGATTATCATTATGATAAACCAGTTTTGACAACATATTTTCAGTTTTTGCATCTAACGGATTGAGTTTATTACATCTAATTGCATTTTCACCGCGTGGACATCCCCATATTCCACCATTGGCTTTAGCTTTTTTTAGCTTCGTTTCTTGATAGTCACGTCGACTAAAACTGATAAGTGCTTCTAAATTGGGCATTAATTCTAATGCCAGCATACCTGTTTTTGTATTCTGCTTATTTAAGCTATCATAAGCACCCTTAATTTGTACTGCATAAGGTTTACCTTTCAGTAAATCATTAGGATCTAATGTTTTGAATGCAACAACTCCACCTAATGCATCCGCTCCCCATAAAACTGAACCCGGGCCCCGCACGATTTCAACAGTTTTAATTGTCGATAAATCGATAAAATTACGATTACCGTCTTGCAAACTTTCGATTACTCTTGCACCATCAACCTGTAATTGCACCCGATTCCCAGCCATCCCTCTAATTCTGATTCCCCCCAAATTACCATAAGGATCGGTCCCTGATGTTTGTCTATTTACCGAAATACCGGGAAGATAACGGACTAAATCTTCCATTGTTGTCATTTGATGATCATCAATGGTCTTTTTACTTATGATATCGACAGTTTCTGGAATGGTTAATTTAGCTTTTTTTTGCCGACTTGCTGTCACAGTTATTGTTTCTAATTCATCATTATCCGCCAATACCGGCAAAGAGATTGAAGCAATTACAAAAGTTAAAAAGATATTATTTACTCTCATCCATACACCATAAAACATATTAAAACTTATAAAGTATTGCTCCAATATTTGATGTTTATCATATTTATTGCGCTAATCTAACAAATTTACTTAAAGCGATCAATGATAATAATTATTACTAACATTTAATAATGATTATCATTACTGTTTATATTGAACATTTTTAATATTAAATGAGATAACGAGATTTAGATTTATTATCGAGGGACAGCTAAGTAAAATTGAGTTATCAAAATGAGATTGTTATTACTAAAAAATTTATAACAAATCACAAATAGAAAATTGATTAGCCATTATCGACTAATCAAAATAGAATTAATTATTTTTTCGCTAATAAAACTAAAATTTCCATATGTGATGTATGAGGGAACATATCAAATAGTTGAACCTTTACTATTTGATAATTGGATAAAAAGGTTAGATCCTCGGTTAACGAAGTCAAATTACAACTGGAATATAAAACATAGTTTGGTTTAACATTTTCTAAATATTGCATCAAATCTTTACCTGCTCCACGACGAGGAGGATTAAGTAAAACTAAATCAGGTATATCTTGCGTTGCAATGGCGTACTGTGTTGCATCCAGTGATTTGAATGTCAAATGTTTAAAATCTAAAATATTTGCTGTTTTTGATGCGCACTCAATAGCATCAGAATTAATTTCGATACCTGTTAATTTAATACCATTAGATGCGGCATTATTGACACAACTCAAACCAAACCCGCCTACACCACAAAAGAGATCCCAAATAGAGTTAATTTGCAGAGTTGCAACCCACTCGCTTGCTGTTTTATAAAGATTTTCCGCAATATAAGTATTCGTTTGAAAAAAACTTTTGGACTTAATATACAGTGGAATATGATTTAATGTCATAGGTAAAAAAGCATTATGAGTTAGAACAATTTCTTGTTCACCTTCTAAAATTGCTGCATGCTTAGGTTGAATATTAATTGACACAACAAGTAAATTTTGAATCTTCTCTTGCAACTGTTTATAGGTATCTCTAATTTTTTGAACGAATTTATCTGATTTTACTACGAACCTTAACATATATTTATGTTCGCCAGCACTGACGCTCTCGTTGATAATTACAAATTTCAATTCACCTTTTCGCTTATTGATATTATATGGAACTAAACCCTGTTTCCGAATGTAACTACGAACTATTTTAAGGATGCTTTGCATACTGTGGGTATAAAGAGGACAATCACACAAATCAACAGTTTCATCACCATTTTGAATACCTAATACTGGTTTTTCAACGGTCCCAAGCACAGCCATTTTAGCTTTATTACGGAAAGCTGCCTCGCGACTCGCAAAAGGAGATTTAACGTCTAATGGTTTAAAAGGAATTAATTGTTCTAAAATTTTATTTTGTTTAATTTCAAGTTGAGTTGGATAAGAATAGTCAATCCACTGACAAGATGAACATTTATTTTGTTGATAATAACTACATTGCATCACTATATAACCTTTTTTTATAATCAATAATTATATACTTAAACTATGCTAATAAATATTAGTTTTCAATTTTATACTAAAACGTACCCTTAACCTGAAACTTCTTTACAAAAAAATTATGTATTTAATTTACACAACTAATTTATTAATCGCGATGATTTGACGAAACAACGGTATATGATAGGATATTGCCATGAAAATTACAGGAACACTCTAATGTCTATTAAATTAAAAACCCCCGCTGAAATTGAAAAAATGCGTGTAGCAGGAAAACTTGCTGCTGAAGTATTAGAAATGATTGAACCCTATGTAAAACCAGGTATTAGTACTGGTGAGCTAGATAAAATCTGTTACGATTATATTGTTAATGTTCAAAAAGCTATACCTGCCAATATTGGTTATAGTGGTTATCAACATACTACTTGTATTTCGATCAATGATGTCGTTTGTCATGGTATTCCAAGTTTTGATAAGAAATTAAAAGATGGCGATATTTTAAATATTGATGTAACTGTTATTAAAGATGGTTATCATGGTGATACGTCTCGAATGTACATAGCCGGTAAACCTACTGTTGCTGGAGAAAAACTTTGCCAAGTTACCCAACAAAGCTTATATGAGGCAATAAAAATTATCAAACCTGGTATTCGTTTAAAAGAAATTGGTAAAACAATCCAAAAATATGTTGATAAATTTGGTTTTTCATCAGTCCGTGAATATTGTGGTCATGGTATTGGCGAAGTGTATCACGATGAACCGCAAGTTCTACATTACGATGCAGATGATGGCGGTGTGATTTTGAAGTCAGGAATGACCTTTACCATTGAACCAATGGTGAATACTGGTGATTGGCGAACACGTACAATGAAAGACGGTTGGACAGTGAAAACTAAAGACCATGGTCTTTCTGCCCAATATGAACACACTCTTTTAGTGACGGATAATGGTGTTGAAATTTTAACATTGCGTAGCAATGAAGACTTTCCACGAATTATTGAACATTAAATAGAGAAAGATTCAACAATTTTATTATTGTTGAATCTCCTCATTTCTCAAAATTTATCCAATACTCTTAGATTCGAGTTTTTTTCCTCTAATTTCTTGTTTAATTCATCAACTTTACTTTTATATATTTTTTCTTTCAAAATTTTAATATAAGGTTGCCATAGTTGATGAGAATAACAATCAAGGCTCAATATAGAAAGTAACCACATTAACATGCGTAGCCAAAATCGTTTATACTTTGGTTTCATAAAAATTAATATAAAAGTATATAAAGTTTACGTCGATAAGCACTTGCTAAAGGATTACTTGTTCCAAGAGCAGCAAGCAGATCTAGTAATGTTTTTTTCACCTGTCCATCCCCAGCATTTAGATCATGGGTTAATGGTTTAAATAACAATTCTAGTGCTTCTTCATGTCGCCCTACTTGCATTAATTGTGATGATAATTGAATCATAAGTTCTACATTATCAGGTTGTTTGGCAAGTTCAGCTTGTAATTGTTGAAGTTCAGGCGAATTGGCTGCTTGCTCAAGCAATTCAATTTCAGCTTGCAATCCATGAAAATCAGAGTCTTGATCTTGCAGAGGAATTGTTGCTAATACCTCTTTAGCTTCACTAAGCTGTTTTTGTTCTATTTGAGCTTTAACTAACATTAAGGCGATATCTGTTCTTGGTTTACCTAAATGATCGGTTAATGTTTTCCATGCTTGTCTTAATAATGGTAAAGCTTGTTCATATTTGGCTTCATTAAACAAATTTTGTGCTTCAATCCATTTAAGTTCATCTTCATTTGGTAGAACTTTCTCTAAAAACGCTCTAATCGTTTCTTCTGGTTGGGGACCTTGAAAACCATCAACAGGTTGTCCATTTTGAAATAAATAAACAGTTGGGATAGCGCGTAAACCAAATTGTGCAGCTAACATCTGCTGCTCATCACAATTTACACTGGCTAATACAAACTGCCCAGGATATTCATTTGCTAAATTAGTTAATGTTTGTGTCATTGCTTCATAATTTGGGCTTCTAGGAGACCAAAAATAAAACAACACTGGATATTTAGAAGAGATTTCTATAACCTCTTGAATATTTTGCTCATTAACATCAAAAATGAATTGGTTTTGCATAATATGTCCTAGTAATATGATGAGTTATTATTTGTTCTTTAAAATTTTATCCATTAATCTATCTGGAAGCAAACGTTTAGCAATGGCTGCAATTTTAGTTACTTTTGTTACCCTGTAACGTATTTTGGGTTTCGGATTTTCTAACGCATGAAACAAATAGGGCAAAACAGCTTCAGGAGGCAGAGTAAAACGTTTTGCAATCGGCGGATTTTTAACAATATTTTCTTTTTCTGTTTGATTAACATTATTAGAGAAATAAGTTTTTAATGGCCCCGGCTCAATTAGACAAACTTTAATACCTGTGTTACTCAATTCTAATCGTAATACATCAGACCAAGCTTCTAAAGCATATTTACTTGCACTGTATGCGCCTCGACCTGGTGTAGCTATAATACCAACAATTGAACTTGTTTGAATAATTCGACCTGCATTTTGTGATAACATGGCCGGCAATAGTAGCTGAGTCAACTGATGCACACCAAAAAAATTGGTAGAAAATTGTGATTCTAACTGCTCACGATTTATCGTATTTAATCGCCCATAAACACCAAAACCAGCGTTATTAAATAATGCGTATAACCTACCCTCTGTTAATGCTAATACTTCTTGTGCTGCATGAGTAACTGACTCAGGATTATCTAAATCAAGCAGAACACATTCAAATCCTTGCTCCATGAGTTTTTTTTGATCAGCTTCTTTACGGCATGAGGTAATGACACGATATCCACGTTTTTTAAGGGCAATCGCTGAAATTAAGCCAATCCCACTAGAACAACCCGTAATAAAAATCGTTTGCAACTTTGTTTGCTCCGTTATATTCAAATATTGTCAAGTTTGTTTATAGCAATTATGATAGCACAACTAAATTCAAGTTACTTATTGTAAACCAAGAGGATCAAATGAAAATTGCCATTATTGCCGCAATGGAAGAAGAAGTTGCTATACTTAAAAGCAAAATAACCCATTACCATGTAGAACGCCATTTAGAATTCGACTTTCATCTTGGCCAAATCGCAAATTGTGAAATTGTTTTACTGCAATCTGGTATTGGTAAAGTAGCTGCGGCATCTGGTACTACTTTATTATTAAATAATTATAAAGTTGATGCTGTAATCAATACGGGATCAGCAGGAGGACTCTCTTCTGAACTCAATATTGGCGATATTATTGTGTCAAAAGAGGTATTTTACCATGATGTTGACTTAACCGCTTTTGGTTATAAGCCTGGACAAATGTCCGGTTGTCCTGTTGCTTTTGAAGCCGATTCAAAGTATCAGTTATTAGCCAAAACTTGCATTAAAAAACATGGTGTTAATGCAGTTGAAGGATCAATTGGTAGTGGTGATGCTTTTATAAATGGTAAATCTAATTTAGAAAGAATAAGGCAAACTTTCCCTGACGCAATTGCGGTTGAAATGGAGGCTGCGGCAATCGGTCATGTTTGTTGGTTATATAAGACGCCATTTGTGGTAGTTCGTGCAATTTCGGATAATGGGGATAGTGAATCTGCTGTTGATTTCCAATCTTTTTTGAAAGTAGCTGCAGCTCAATCATCATTGATTGTTGAATCAATGTTAAGTGAGCTTGCTTAAAACGCCCATTACCAATATTTATAAAAGTTATAAGCCATATGGTCTAAATAAAGGCTCTCTCCAACCAGATAACAGTTCTGGTTGGCTTCCATTTTTATCTGCTTGCCATTTTACATATTGATTAATTAATCGCCGTGAAAGTAATAAATCTTGATTCAATCCAGTATGAGAACATATATCTTGGGCGATAAGTTTTAATTCATCACTAATTTTTTTGTAATTAGGGTAACACGTCACCCTACAAATCGGCGATAATTCCGGAATAGGTTCTGACAAAATATTTAATATTTTCTGTCCATATAAACGAATTTCTTTCCCTTTCAAGCCTAAATTACCCAATTGTGCTAATGAAGTTGGCGAGTATCGGGCAATATTCCATAATGTCTTTTCATGTACCACAAAATTCAATGCTAAATCTTGTTCTTTCGCTAATTTATAACGCCAACTGGCTAATTTATATAATTGTCCTAAACTTCGCCCTTTTAATTGCCAACTGTTTTTGATATTCAAATAAGCATCATTTGGATCTATTGTTTCACATTTACGGGCGACAACCATTTGGCTCTCTTGATAGGCTGCTTCTAAATATCCTTTTGAGGTTAATTGTGCTTTTAAAATATTGACTAAAGGATACAAATACAATACATCATTAATCGCATATTCACATTGTTTATCCGTCAATGGTCTCTTTAGCCAGTCAGTTCTCGTTTCACTTTTATCGAGTTCCACCTGTAAATATTTATTAACTAAGTTTGCATAACCACTACTTAGTGGATTATCCAAAAATGAAGCCAAGATTTGGCTATCAATGATAGGTGTTGGAATAGAGCCGAACTTATGAAAAAAAACTTCAAGATCTTCGCTACAGGAATGAAAATACTTTTCAATGTTAGGATTACTTAAAATGCTTAAAAAAGCATGCCAATCAGTAATATTAATCGGATCAATGAGCGCTGCGTGCTCACCATTAAAAACTTGTAAAAGTCCTAAATGAGGATAGAACGTTCGTGTACGAACAAATTCAGTATCCAAGGCCAAAGCAGTACTGTTTCCGATTTTTGAACAATAATCAATTAATTGCTCATTATTAACTATATATTGATAAGACAAAGTTTAAATTCCTACATAGAAAAATTAAAGAACTCAGTGGGTTTTTCATCAAATGTTACGTCAATGACGACTATTTCAGAACGTGTCATTAAGCGAATTGGAGGTCCCCAAAAACCAAATCCACTACTTACAATACTGGTAAAATGCTGTTTTGTATTTTTATATATTCCATAATTATTTTTATAGATTAATTTTTCAATAAGGTTAATGGGAAATACTTGCCCAGCATGGGTATGCCCAGAAATCATTAAATCGACACCTAAATTTGCAGGTTCATTGAGATCATGTGGTTGATGATCTAACAAGATAATCGGTTCGTCGGTATTAGAAAACATGATTAAATCTGACAATGATGCTCGTTTAATATCATAATTCGATGAAGAAAAATCATCCCGACCGATGAAAGTAATACCTACGTTATCAAGATAAACGACATCATCCTTTAAAACTTTCATATCAGCGTGTTTAAAAGCATTGATAATATCTTGTTCATGATTATTTTCTTCTTTAATATTCAAATATTCATGATTACCAAAAATAATATAGGTTCCATATTTTGACTTAAACTGCTGAAATTGTTTATCAAAACCTTTTTCAGTAAAAGGTTGTAACCGTCTATCCAACGTGTCGCCTGTGATAACAATAAAATCTGCATTGAGTTGATTTACTTTATCAACCATGTCTTGAATTCTATCAGAAGAAGTCATGTCATTAATATGAATATCACTCAATTGCACAATACGCAGTTTATTGACCTTTGCCCTTTTATCAATTTTAACTTGATAGTTAACTACGCTAGGCTCTATCGCCATTTCATGACCGTAATAAAATAATGAAAAAACACCAAGAATATACACAACTTTAGTTGCTAATTGAGGTTTTAATCTTTTTTTACTGATCCAACGCCCAATATCAAAAATTAATGACATAAAAACACTGCAAATCATTATTGCACAAACATTATTTAAGATTAGTGGAAGCCAATATGTTGAAATGTTTTCAGATAACCTTGATAAGACAATTGATAACCCAGCCATAATAACAACTGTCCAATAAACAATTTGGTAATAACTTGTTAAAGAAAAGTTAAACCAAAACTGCCATCGTTTTCCCAAATAGACAGCCATTAAGCCACTAATGATAATAGCTATAGAAATGGCTATGAAAGCTGCAATAGTCATAATTATCCAAACAATATAAGTCAAAAAATGTTATGATAACAGAATTTATTTTAATAGCACCAATATGTTTTATGAATATTAAAAAAGATCATTTATTTTCAACTCCGATTGATAAATTAGGCGATTGGACATTCGATGAAAAAGTCGCTGAAGTATTTCCTGATATGGTTCAACGTTCCGTACCGGGGTATTCAAATATTATTTCCATGATTGGTATGCTCGCAGAAAGATTTGTTCAACCCAATTCAACAATTTATGATTTAGGTTGTTCATTAGGAGCAGCTACGCTATCCATTCGTCGGAATGTCAATGAAAAAAACTGCCGTATTATTGCTGTTGATAATTCACAGCCAATGGTCGAACGTTGTAAAAGACATATTGAATCTTATAAAGCCAATACCCCAGTCGAAGTGATTTGTGACGATATTTGCAATATTGATATGCAAAACGCCTCAATGGTGGTACTGAATTTTACTTTACAATTTTTAACACCTGAAAATCGCCAACAAGTTTTAAATAAAATTTATCAGGCATTAAAACCTAATGGGATCTTGGTTCTATCTGAAAAATTTAGTTTTAATGATTCAACCGTTGATGAACTGCTGTTTAATATGCATCATGACTTTAAACGTGCAAATGGTTATAGCGAACTTGAAATTAGTCAAAAACGAAACATGCTAGAAAACGTCATGCTTACTGATACCATTGAAACTCATAAAAAACGTCTATCTGATGCGGGTTTTAAACATATTGATACTTGGTTTCAATGTTTTAATTTTGGCTCAATCATTGCTATTAAATAACGCATTAATTTACTTTATTAAAAGGAAAAAAGAATGATTGATTTTGGTGATTTTTACCAGATTATCGCAAAAAATAAACTGAGCAAATGGCTTGAAGTATTACCTGCACAACTTGCCAATTGGCAAAAAAGCAATATTGATAACCGCTTTAATCAATGGCTCAACAGTATTAAACATCTACCTACGATTAAACCTTATCAAATTGATCTATTAAATAGTGTAACAGCCGAAAGTGAACAACCGATTTCAATCGGTGACCAACAACGTATTACTCAATTGCTTAAAAATATGATGCCTTGGCGTAAAGGCCCTTTTCATCTTTATGGGATTTATATCGATACTGAGTGGCGTTCAGATTGGAAATGGGAACGATTGATTCCTCATATTAATAATCTTGCAGGAAAAACAGTTTTGGATGTGGGGTGTAATAGTGGTTATCATTTATGGCGAATGGTTGGAGCAGGCGCTAAGCTAGCGGTTGGTATTGATCCTATGGCGCTTTACCTTTGTCAATTCGAAGCGATTCGCAAATTGTTGGGTAACGATCAACGTGCTCATTTATTACCACTTGGCATAGAAGAACTGCCTAAACTCAATGCGTTTGATACCGTATTTTCTATGGGCGTGTTATATCACAGACGTTCTCCTTTGGATCATCTATTTCAATTAAAAGATCAATTGGTTGATGGTGGGCAACTAGTACTTGAAACTTTAGTTATTGATGGTGAGCTACATCAAGCGTTAATGCCAGGCGAACGTTATGCGCAAATGCGCAATGTCTATTTTATTCCATCGGTTCCAACGATGATTAATTGGTTACATAAATGCGGATTTTCTGATGTTAAGATGGTTGATAAATCAGTAACGAGTTTGGACGAACAACGTAAAACCGAATGGATGACATCAGATTCATTAGCTGATTTCTTAGATCCAAATGATTCAAGTAAAACCATTGAAGGCTACCCTGCACCAATGCGGGCAGTATTTATAGCTAAGAAATAAGATTAAGCAACCAACCTCTCATTCTGTTGAAAAGCCCATTTTCAAAGGATGAGCGGTTAACTGATTAAATCAAATATCATTAACTTTTAGCCCTGATAAAAAACTAAAATTAATTGTAAAAGTACTCTTTAAAACTTTCTGATTTTTATTTTTTTAATCACTTTTATAGAATGATTTAAAATGCAAAAATTAGGGTTAACAATCAATAATATTTACCATTTTTATCTAGAGTACTTCAAAAAATAATGAAAATTGTAAAAAAGTTTGAGGAAAACTATACGTTTCAGTATAAAACCTATTTATTGATCATTAACCAATACTTTTCGCTATCATCTATATAAGTTAATCTGCACACAATATTTACAGTTAATTATTTGAAACTAGCTCATTTTATGAACAAATCTCATTCATTGAAAGTATTGCGGGTACAATTCGATGATCAGTATATTCAAAACGAAATAGAAAACGAATATCATAATGATTTAGTACATTAATCAAATTTTCGTTATGACAAAATTCATGATTAAATCTTATCCGCAGATCTTCCGCAAGGTATTGCGCAAGTATGGTTTGGCTATCGGATGGGATTTTAAATTCAAATAAAATATTGTTGCTATTATAGCTAATATTAGTAATTTCGGTGCCATCTGCTGTTTTGAAAGGAAATTTGCCCTTTTTACCTAATAGGGAACTTTTTGCACTCTCAACAATCGCTGAACTTACTTTATCAACCGAAAGTATATCATCATCGCTATAAACGGGAGAAAACACCATAATTCCAGAAAGCAATACCATTAATTTAACCAAATTTCTCATTATTTTATCCTTTAATCCTGCTTTATCACTCTTTTTAGTAAAATGAAGTTTATTCTGATATACCTATATCAATAGATAATAAGAGTAATATTTTATCTTTTTTAATTATTTTTAATAATTATTATTTAAATAAATGAAATTTGTTAATTATCATACACAAAATTTTAGAAAAAAAGAGTATCTAATAAATTTATATTTGTCATTTTAGTTAATATTGCTAGTCAATCATTTTTGCGTTGAACATCATAAATAGAATGAAATCAGATAAAAGATAAACTTTTATTTATACCATCACGTGACATTGTCACATTTATAAATACTTGGTCATCTCTGTTTTGATGCGTTTAACTATACTTGTTAATCATTTTATCTATTAAAGTAGGCATAGATAATGATCAAGCAACAAAGCGTTAAATACCAAAGAGATCATTGGTGTAATAATAAATATTAAAGTGTGATTATATTGATTGAATAAAGGACATAAAAAGGTAACACAATGGTTACCTTAAGATATAACAAAAAGATTATTTCTTATTTGGATGAGGATCTTTAACTGAATCACCTTGACCAGACATAATATACCAGCCATTTTTACTATGAGGTTTTTTATTATGATCTGGGCAAGGAGGTAACGATTTTTTACTCTGGTTTGAATATACATAGCCACAATCAGCACATTTAAAAGTGCCAGCTGAAGCATCACTACCGTATGCAGCAAATTTTTGTACCATTATAAGCTCCTCCAGTAAATTAATATGAATGATAAGTCCATACTTATCACTCTTATATATAAACGCTGTTCTAGCAATAAATCAAGCTAAGAAATGGTTTTATTTTGACCATTTTCATTATTTAAGCATTATTAAAATAGTTAATTTACAAAAAAATTAATTTGAGCAACTTATCACGGATTTATATAAGTTAATTGATGCTGGTCATCAAAACTTATCATAATTTGACCATTAGGATGAGTAACAATTTTTACGGACGAAAAATCAGTAATTGTGAATTGTGCACCAACACTTAATAAGTTCTCTCCCCCAATGCCAACACAATATGTATCTGCTGCTACAGCAGATTTTACGCCACTTGAGGAATCTTCAAATACAATTGTATGATTGACTGGAATATTTAATCGCTTAATTGCCAAAAGATAAGGATCTGGATAAGGTTTACCTTTAGTGCCATTGTCACGTTCTACAATTACTGAAATACATTGATAATTTATAAAAAATCTTATGCAATTTAAATAAGTTTTAATTGTTTATCTTCTCGAAAAAAAATACCAAACAATACAAATTGCTCCGACCATAATAAAAGTTTTAACTAAACGATTTTTTATATTATTACTTACCTTTTTTATCTCAACTGCATCGATGAATTGATCGAATGATTGAATAAAATCATCAAATGAATTGGAAATATGAGATATCCCCTGTTCTTCATTCGACCATAGATAAATAGTTCCATAGTCGTCCTCTTTTAATGAAATTAAATAACTATTAAGGTTATGATCGTAAGCAAAAGGTAACATGAATTGCAATTCTGGATTTTCAATCAATAGTTCATTATATATTCGTGTTATGGTCGAATGGCCATATTTGATGCTATAAAAACCACTCAAATATTCACAATTAAGATCATTTACTTTAGGAAAATCCCCACCATTAAATTCATGGAAAAAATCAAGAAAAGAAGAAGGAATTTTCGCATCAAATAATCGGTTGAAATCAATAATATCTTCGTAGGTTAATTTTTGTTGACTATTCTCAAGTATCAATGCCATTTTGTATTTCCTTTTTAATATTAACTATTTTTTCCTATAGTAATCACCCCATGACATATACAATTCTGATATTAATAGTTCAATGATGTATCGTTTATATACCTAGAAAATCATTATAAATCATGCAAATAACCATATCCATTTTTAGAATTAAAGATGATAATTAAAAAATAAAAATAGCATTGCGAGCGTCTATTAGATCTTATTTCATAATAATAATCAGATGGAGAATGTTTTTGCCGTTCTATGTGATTAACTGAACTGATTGTAACAGAAAACTTGAACAAATTTTTGTCGATTTTGTCCTTTTTGATTTTATTAAGAAGATAAATACAAAGTAGTCTTATAACTTTGAGAATTTACATAAAAATTGGGATGTTGTTCACAATTGAACATTTAAATAAAAAGTATTATTTTGCTTATAACAATTAATTACTGATTTTCCAGTATTTGTTTTGGCGTTTCCATAATCAAGAAAGCTATCACAATCCAAATTAAAAATTGGATCTATGCCTATCTTCCTTGTTCTGATTTACAATAAAATGGCATTGTATCTACCAATTAAATGATTTTATATTATTTAATATGTTAACAATTTCAAAAAATTTATTATTTTAAATGTTAGTCGTTTTTTAAGTCATCTCAATTCCAACATTCGATGATTCTTAAAATAATATTGTTTTGATTTTCCATTATTATTTACATAATAACGTAAAACCAACAACTAACTTCACTAAAAAGTTTGAGGTCACGCCTGTATTTTAGTATAAAATATCAAAATAACTTTATATCTAATGTTAGATATAACTATCATTATTGGATAATTGATTGGTTTAAGTCTTATCATATTTAGATATATATTCTCACAGTGATATATCCTTAAAATTATTCTAGTTATATTAATACACCTCTCGCTTGTGTACTTGCTCACCAAATCATACATTATGATTTAACATTAAACTGAAATAATTGGAGATTTTATTTAAAGTTAAAAACCTTAGGCTAATATGTTCTGATTGTTGATATTATTAGCCAAATGACTATAAAATCATTAAATGTTAGCCATCTATTTTTATTTGGTAATGGATTTAAGTGCGATTTGCAATAGGAATAATTTATTGAAAATTCGATGAATTTAATCATCATATTGTAAAAAAGCATCATTTTCAAAAAAGAAAACAAAAGAATTAAATAAATCATCTAATGTTGGATTATCTAATTGATCGTTAGCTACATCAATAATACTTTCAATATCGGCTTTTTCTAATGTTGGTATCCAATTTGCTTCAATAGCTTGCTTAGGTAAATTAATCTGGTAATCATTGTCAATATCCTCATCTTCACAAAAGAATCCTATTGTATCAAGTGTCCAAGATTTTGAATCAGGAGGCAGATAAAACCAATCATTTGACATGTTTTCAATATTAATTAAGGCATCTTGTATAGATATTAAAGGCATTTTTACTCCTTAATATTTATGAATAATCCTATTTGTCTTGTTTTCTATTTTCTTTTACTAATGTATTGGGATAGATTTGAAAATAGCGCTTAAACGAAACAGGACATGTCACCAAAGGGGAATATTTTAAAACCCATGGTAAACTTTTAATCGGCTTGCTAAACAGCTTAATTATCCAACCATCGCTACCGTTTGGGAACATAAATTTAAAACTTATGGAATTGTCATTTAGAATTTTAATATCGCCAACTTTGAAAATACTGGGTGTTAACCAACCATGCTGACCACCAATAATAACATGATCAACAATTTTTTTACTCTGAGAATCAAGTAAATATATGTACAACTCTTCGTCATAAAGTCCCATATCAATATCGATGACAAACAATAAGAGATAACGATTGTTATAAAGATAAGCTGCTTTTAAATCACAAACTTCCAGTTTGTCATGAAAACAAACACCATCGACTTCAACCTGCGCACCTATTACGCCCTTTTTATTGCGAGGTAACGCTTTTAAAATAATATTGGATAGTGGTTCTATCATGATCATTTCCTAATAAAAATGCTTAACTCTTATACAATAATATTAACAAAGAACTTTATCAATATAAAAGTAGAGATATTCATTATTAGAATAATCAAAATAGTAAATTAGATCTTCTTATAAATAACATAGGTTACAAAAATAAATTTACTTAATACTATATGAACATTTTGCGATTAATAGTAACAATACTTCTTTTTTTAAATGTAGTGTACTGAAAAATAAAATTATTATTCAATATATGTTAACAGAATATTCTCATCTCTAATGCTTTTGTCAGTACTGACAATATTTTTTTAAAAATAAGTTAGAAAGGATGTTAATGATTATAATCTATGTTATCAACAAGACAATAATATTCAAGCAAGATTACTTTTTCAAAAACTATATGGCAAATCACATCATAATTTAGGTTTAAAAATTATTTTAATATTTCAATTGGCAATACTGTAATTGAGATATCAGAACTAAAATTTTGATATTAAAAAAAATATGCCTTTTTAAAGTAGTAATAATATGACAATTTCATTGGATCGACCGACCACTCAAATTACTACTCCTCTAAAAAATAAGCCAAAATAAAATAAAAGAAATCCTTCCTTTTAAAATAATTACCTGAAGTTAACGAACCAATCATACTAACAATTAATTCAAAAGTTACAACAATCATCTTTCAATTAAATCTAATATCTCAATATCACAATATCATCCGAACGTAACTCTATAGGATCATTAGTTTCTTTAACATAAATGGCAAATTATGTCAGTTAATAAATTTCATATTTATTGCACCTATTTTTTTAAAATACTTTTCTTATTTTTTGTGATATTGGACATTCCAATTTTTAATTGCTGACAATATAGATAAAAATCGTATTAAAAAAGCAAAATAAAAACTAATAGGACTTGAACCAGTGACCAATCGATTATGAGTTTTTTGGATAGAGGTTTTAAATCAAAAACTTAGTTATTAATCAATTAGTTAATTATGCATATAAAAACATATTAAGCACTATAAAATCATTTTCGATCGCCAATTTACCGCCATTTTTTATTTAATTTAGTTTATTATTATTGAAATAATAATGACTCAATCTCTCTTTAATTAATCATGGTCTAACGGATTTAATTTCACGGCATCTTCGAAGTGATCTGGGGCAAAATGAGCGTAGCGCATGGTCATTTTTATATCGGTATGGCCTAAGATTTTTTGCAGGACTAATATATTGCCACCATTCATCATAAAGTGGCTCGCAAAAGTGTGGCGTAATACATGTGTTAATTGTCGATCAGGTAGCTCAATACCAGTTCTATCTAATGCCGAGCGAAAGGCCGAATAACAAGCAGTGAAAAGCTGGCCATTTTTATTGGGAATTTGTTGAAATAACTCATCACTAATCGGAATTGTGCGGTTACGTTTACCTTTAGTATTAATGTAGGTAATCTTTCTGTTCTTAACTTGAGCGCTTTTTAAGCTTTCAGCTTCACTCCATCTGGCCCCTGTTGCCAAACAAATTTTAACTATAATGGTTAAATCGGTTGCACTACTTTGCTGACAAGAATTGAGTAATGATTGAATTTGTTCTTTGGATAAATAAGCCATCTCTTGTTCATCGGTTTTAAATGAACGAACGAGTTCCAAAGGATTTTTATGCTGCCACTCCCCTAGCCGAATTAACTCATTAAACATGGCTTTAAAATAAGTTAATTCAAGGTTCATCGTTCTAGGAGCAACCGTTTTAATGCGATCAGTTCGATATATCTCACCATCAATCCGCTTTTGGCGATAAGTTGTAAATTGTTTTGCAGTGAAATTTGTTGCTAATGGATTGTCCATACAATCACTGGCAAAAAGCATTGCTTTTAATCGAGTTTGGCCATCTTTTAAGGTTTGACCATGTAGTGAATACCAGCTTTGGATTAATTCAGATAAACGACGCTTATCAATTTTTTCATTAATCCATGGTTTTTGATTTGCTTGTTCTTCAAGATAATTTTCATATGCTAATGCTTCTCCTTTGGTGGCGAAGTTTTTACGGATCCGACGACCACCAGGAAGATATTTTTCAAATAACCATTTACCATTAGGTTGTTTTCTTACTGACATAAGTACAATTAGTCCTTTGCTAATCTAAATCAATTGTCCTTTTAATTCGCTAAACTCTTGTTCAGTAATGGCTCCCTTATCTTTTAAGCTTGCCAACCGCTCAAGTTTAACTAAAGTTTCATCGGAAATAACCGCTTCTTTAGATTGCTCAGCTGGTTTAAATTGTCCTTCACCAGTCGCTAACCATTGTAATGATGCACCAGTTTCATCCATACATTTGACAACAAGATCAGAAGGAAAGAGATCTCGTCGATAACGAATTGATAAACTTGCTGCTGATGTCCCTAAATAATTGCTATATTCGGCTTTGGATTTAAACCCATAAGCCTCAATAATTCTATCTAATACTTTAGCACCACCAGAATTAAAATTAATACTCATCTTGAATTAAGCCTAAGTTAATTTAAAAATAAAAATATGATTGACATTAAGCTTTGCTTAATGATAAATTATATTTAGTTTAATTTTACATATAAATACACATAATTACACATAAGCATATTTATGTTAGGAATAATGCACTATGATGACAACAATTTCAATCACTATTTCTGCTCCTTACGTCACTGTTGATGAATTTGCTCGAGTTTCGGGCATGAATCCTCGTACTGTTAAAAAATATGTACATGAAGGATTGCTACCAACGCGAAAAAAAAGAATCACAGGCAAACATGACCGCTCAACAACATTAATTAATATGACCGCCCTTACGCTTGAAGGGGCGAAAGCATTTAATCCTGAACTAAATTTGATGGAGCGATAATATGAGTCAGGCCATCTATTTAAGTGAAAAATCGACTACCCAACCGTTAGTCATTTTTATTCAAACCAATAAGCATAATCCAAATGGTTGGATTGAAAAAAGTAATGGTAAAACGATTAAATTAAAGCAAATAAAGCATCTCCAAAACTAATTCAAACCATTTGATAAAGCCTTTGCCTTTTTCGAAAGACATAACTCTTTTTTGATGATTCAAACTACATTTATATAAGGAAGAGCGATGAATAATATTGAACAATCTCGTCAACTTGAACATATAAGACATCTATATCAATTAATTCATGGACATCGCAGTTTAGTACGCAGCAATTTTAATCGGTTAAAGCCTGGACAAAAAAGACTGTTATTAGCAGCCTCAGGTATAACATCATTAAACACAAGATTGTCGTATTCAGAACATAATCTAAACTTTGATCTGCTCAACGATAATGAAGTAGATAATTTAGAGATAGGACTTCGCCGTTTACAAGCCATTGTGGATGTTTTTACCCACTGTGAAGCACAAGATTTTACCAAACAATAATGAATATTAAGATAAGGAAAAAACATATGAACTCAAGCAATATCACTCAATCTAAATTACAGCATATATCGTTAAAAATTAAACAAGAAACCGAACAACGACTTTGTGATCTTTATATAAATCGCTTAATGCAAATAAGTGGTCATATTTTAGATCAGAATTTAACCGCTAGCGAAGTAAATGAATTGCTTTATCAAGAAGCAGAAAAACTTCGCCATCAAAGCTATGAGACTAATGCCTAATGAAAGATATTATAGACCAAGCAAATGATTTGGCTCAACTTGAACTCGATAATCTAATTGCTAATCGCCAAACCTTTACCGGCGAATCAGCAATAGATTGTATTGAATGTGACGAGCCAATCCCTGAAAAACGTAGACAATTGATAAAAGGTTGTCAACTTTGTATTGATTGTCAAAGTCTAAAAGAACTGCGTACCAAACGATAACAGCTACCGAGAATTTATGACCAGTCAATCTTTCTCTTTACCTTTTATTACAGCTAAAAATAAGCATTCTCTATTATTAGCTATGCGTGATTATTATGAAAATACAGGGCAATATTTACCTAATAAAAAATTAGCAAGAACGCCAATAGCCCAGCTTGATTATAGAAAAAAAATGCCACAATCTATCAGCTATAATGAAATTAAATTGTGGCAAGTTGATCAAGAAGACCACCCATTCCGAGCTCAATTCTTTAGTGATTTACCTGATTTTTTAGCTGGTTATTTTGCTGATAAATATATCAATCTTTTTCAAGCTGAAGGAAGAAAACAAGCCAACCGTTTTTTACGACAAACTTTAGGTGGCAATATTCAGGCAAGATTATCGCAAGTCAAAGCTCGTTACCAAGTAGACAAACCCAGTGCCTTATCAATAAATTTTACCGAGGAATTTGCCCAATTAGCCACATTATGTACAAAAAAGCTAGCAAAATTAAGTGTTGACATAGCCAATTATCTGAATAAACACATCCAGACCCGTCTTGCAGATCAGGCCTTTTGTTTGAAAGCGAATTATATTGAAAGCAATAGTTTGGAGCAAAATCTCTATCGTAGTGTTTTAAAAGAACTAATTGGTATTAACATTATTCCACCCTATTTTAATGATTTTAAAAATCACAAATTAACCAATGATAATTGTATTAAAGCATTAGCTAAAATAACCAATCATGAGTGGTGGCAGCGTAAATTAAAAACTCGCCGAGATTTTGAACATGAACATTTAGCAATTGCCGTAGGTCAAGTGCAAAAAAAGGCATCACCTTATGCTAGTCGTAGCTGTCAAATGAAATGGCAAGAGCAAAAACGTCGCAATCAAAAATATCTGGAAAAGATGGCGATAGAAAATCCAGAAACGGGTGAACAAATATCATTAGATTTACAAGTTTATAAATCAATTGCTAACCCAGCAATAAAGCGTGTGGAGCTTATGACACGCATGCGGGGCTTTGAAGATTTAGCAGATCAACTTGGTTATCAAGGTGCTTTTATAACCTTGACTGCACCAGCTAAATATCACAGTGCGCATGCTAAAGGTGGCTTTGTTGAAAACTGGCAAGGCAACACTCCACGAGAAACACAAGCCTACTTATGCAAAATTTGGTCACGAATTCGGGCTAAATTAAATCGTGAAAATATTCAATTTTTTGGTTTTCGGGTTGCCGAACCTCATCATGACGGTACACCTCACTGGCATATTTTAATCTTTATGCGTCCAAAAGATATTCAAAAAGCTTTTTATAGTATGTGGATATATGCTATGGATGAAGATGGGGATGAAAAAGGTGCTGCCATCAATCGTTTTGAATTTAAAGATATTGATAAACAAAAAGGATCTGCAACTGGCTACATCGCCAAATATATTGCCAAAAATATTGATGGATATGCACTAGAAAACGAAATTGATACGCAAACAGGCGAAAACTTAAAGCTATCATCTAAAGCGATTACCGCTTGGGCCAGCCGCTGGAAGATTCGCCAATTTCAACAATTAGGGGGAGCACCAGTCAGTGTATGGCGAGAACTGCGTCGTTTAAAAAATAAAAAAGTAGACAATAATATTATCGATCCAGTATTAGCATCGGCCGATATTGGTGATTGGGCCGCTTATACTGCTCATCAAGGTGGACCATTAGTCAAACGCAAGGATATTAAAGTCCGGCTTGCTTATGAGGATAAAGTTAATCAATATGAAGAAATTATCAAAAAAATTAAAGGGGTCTATGCACCGATTCATGGTTTTTCATCTTTTATTTGCACCCGATTAATTAAATGGAAGCTAGTTCCCAAAAATAACAGTAATGGCGTAAAAACTAATGATACATTTTTATTGCGGGCGGAACGCACGCCTTGGAGTTCTGTCAATAACTGTACTCACACAGTTAATTTTGAACAACAACGACAGGCCATTAAACAACAACTGAAAATTATTGGTTTGCCAGATAATGATTTAAATGTGAATCATCTCTATTTAAGGCGAAGTATCAGGCTAAATGCACATCAGAGTCTAATATTAACTGACTACCTAAAAGGACTTCATTTAATAGTAAACAATCATTATATTGAGCTAAAAAAAAGGCCACCTAAAAACCATATCAATGACATTTTTAACTAAAGCAAAAAATACATTATTAATATTTCTTATTTAGTGAATCGTGTAACATTTAGACAATAAAATAGATAATTATCAATATACTAAATATTATTGACTACTTTGTTCTAAGTTTTTAAAAAATGACTTGATCGAAAAGATAATTATTATATACTGTATGTAGATACAGTATTTAAGGGTAACTAGAAATGAATGAGTTGGAAAAAATAAAAACAATAGAGCGCGTCGAATTACTTTCACGAATCATTACTGAACATATTCATTTACAGGAAAATGATAAAGACATAATAATGTTTTGGTTTCGTGATTTACTTGAGCCATTAAAAAAACAAATGACGACTAAACATCTTGATAACCCAAATAATTAATAATCACTTTAGGATAGTTGAAAATAGTGTAGACCACTTAACAACAATCATCAACTATCCTCCTATACCATACAAACCAATAATAAAAAACTACAATTTGAGAAAGCTTTATTTTGTATACTCAGATACCGCAATATTATTAAATATTTGCCGATTGTTATTAATAAAATTCATATTAGCAATGACTATTTATATGAATTAAACCTTAATACTTAGATTTTTAATTAACATCGGCAACCGCCAAATACTAATTTATTTTAGTCAAAATAAATGATTTTAATTGTTTAAACAGTTACTACAAAATCCAGTCCGCAAAAACTCTCAATTATTTGATTAATAACAATTTTAAAAAGCTTATTTTTAATTAAATACTCATTATAAATTAGGAGAAAAGAGTGAAAAACTGTATAATTAAACAGTGTAAGAAATTACTTAAATTATCCTTTGATTCTTGATAACTGATATCAGGATTGGAATATACTTATTAAAAAAGGATAGTAAAAAATGATAACAAATTTCGCATTACAACATTAATTGCTTAAATGTATATTTTCGGCTTTTGCTAGAGCATTAGTCATTTTAGCGTTTAGCTGTTTTAATTGGCAATTTGAACTTACCTCCGGCATAACTATGACCAAGGTTATTGGTTCGGAGTCAACTTAATTTAAATTCGAAATAAAAATTAGTTAAATATATCAAAGGAGATGAAGAGTCATGAAATTAACCGAGCACTTCACATTAGAAGAATTTACTCGCTCAACAACAGCAACTCGACTAAAAATAGATAATCGTGTGCCAGATAACTTAATGGCAAATATTTATCTGACAGCTAACAAATTAGAATTAGTTAGAAAAGCTTTAGCTTATCCAATCATTATCTCATCTGGATACCGCAGCCTTGCTTTGAATTACCAAGTGGGTGGGTCGCAAACCAGTGCTCATACCAAAGGTTTAGCCGTTGATTTCAATTGTGCCTATGGCAATCCAAAACAAATTTGCCAACATTTAATCACTTCGGGGGTCGAATTTGACAAAATCATCCAAGAATATAATCAATGGGTTCATATTGAATTTAGTCACGTCAACCAACGCAGGTGTGTTCTTACAGCAGTAAAACAAAACGGCAAAACTATTTATTTACCAGGATTAGTATGAACAAAACCAACGTCACTATTGCTTTTGCCTTTATATTATTGTTTTTTATTATTAGCGATTTACTGCATGCTAAACGATTAGCAAACAATGAAGCCAGCCAATTGGCTCAAAAAGTAGTCCAATTGCAACAAACAATTATAAAAAATAATCAGATTATCTTTGACTATGAAAAAAACAAGCAGTATTTAGAACAACAATCGTTACAAAATCAGGAACAAATAAATGGTCAACTCAAAGAGAATTTTTGTGCTAACCAGCTGGTGCCTATGCCTATTTCTGGTAGCTTGTACAACCGAGCGAAAAATCTTCGTCAATCAACCAATACCCGCGAATTTACTCATTAGTTGTCAACCAAATTTGCCTCCTAATCCAATGACTTTTGGTGATAGCCTTACATACAACGAACATTTATTGCATATTATTGAAAAATGTAATGCTGATAAACAGGCTATTCGTGAGATTAATGAAACTGACAGCAACTAATTTTTTATTAACTGATCAACAATACTTTATCGTATTGTATGTCAATTTATTACAATTTTGATTAATTGCTTAAAAATGATTTAGCAACGACCATATTATTAAATAATCATTTATAACGAGTGACCCTCACACCTCGGCGGAGCAATGGTTTTAATAGAGCAATCCCCCTTGTTTTCCGCCGAGCCCTATTTATTGAAACACCATCAATGTCGCTGTTAAAAAAATCTAAATTAACTATGGAGTAATTGAAGAATGATAGTTTATACCATGCAAAATGAAACTATTGATGCATTAGCTTATCGTGTTTTTGGTAAAACAACGGGGATTGTGGAAATAATTTATCAAAACAACCCTAAGCTATGTGAATTACCAGCGATATTGCCTATGGGTATAGAAGTAAACGTACCGGAATCAGTACCTGAAAAAAACTCTAATTCTATTAATTTATGGGACTAATTTAATGACAGAGCCCACCAGTCTAACTTTTACTGCAATTATCAGTGCTTTTTCATTATCGATGATTTATCCTAACATTGAAAATGGTATTATTTTAGGTGCTCTTTGTGGTTCGATTTTATTAGTAATTAGTGAACAATGCATTTCCCGTTTGCGTCGTATCATCTTATTTTTTATTTCATTTGCTATGGGTTTGCTCTTAGCTGAAATGACACTGTATTTACTCATTCCGTTTTTTCCAATCAATATTCAAACTAAAATACCACCAGGCTTAGGTGCATTAGTTGCATCAGCTATTAGCGTTAAATTATTACTATGGTTAATTAAAAAATTTGATGATCCAACTGACATTATCAATAACTTTAGGGGCAAAAAATCATGATAACGACACTTAATGCTATTTTTTGTTTAATGATTGCTGTGCGATTATTTACTTTTGATCGCAACAATTGTCGCTACAAAGTTAGATACAGTTGGTTAGCTTGGTTGATGATAATATCAAGTGCTACTATCAGCTTATTTTCATTTTTCAATCTACCCCATCGTGCTTACCTAGCCCAAGTAGTGATGAACATAACATTATTACTCTGTTTATTAAAAAGCAAAGGCAATATAAGCACCTTTTGTCGTTCATCAAAATCGGTTAAGAACACCAATTAACAATGATAATAATAATTTAAAATAACCGATTAAGAAAATGAATAGCTATATTAGATATTTGGACTAATGCTATTAAATTGAGAATGGAGAATTGACAATTATTTTATTCCTCCTCATCTATCTTTCACTAAATTAGTGGGTTTTACAGTAACCAAAATTATTTATAAATATTAAAAGGATCTGTATGAAAAAAATTAATCATTTAAAAAAATATCTGTTTGAGAAAAATCTGCTGAACGATAATTCAACAACTAAAAATCAATTTACCATCAAAGATGGTATTGTTGAGCCTTTCTCTGTGGATAATTCAGGATTTAAATACCATTTTACATTAACTATATATTTAACTGGCTATTGCTACCCTTTTGAAGATTTAATCGCCAGTATAGTCAGCTGGATGCAAGCTAATCAGCCAGATGCCTTGATTAGCACACAATCACGTCAACGAGCAATTAAGTTTAATGTTACAAATATCTCTGGCAATCAGTGTGATTTAACAATTGAATTAGCATTGTCAGAACGGATTAAACCAATACAAAAGCAAGATAAATTGGAATTTAACTCATTAACTGATCGAATAATTTTGCAAGAATCATTAGAAAAGTATGGCTATTAATAACTGTTGCAAATAAAATGCTGACATTACTATAGACATTTCAAATTTGATGACAAATAGATGCTTTTAGGGGCTTTAAAAAAGCCCCTATCTCCGACTTTTTTGATGTTAAAGGCTCTTTTTTAATATTCATTTAACATTGTGTTTTATTATTTTATTTAAAACAAAAAATGATTAGTCAAGAAGTTACTGATTAAATCATTTCAAATAAACCATAAATCTTAGTTAACTCACTGAAAATTTGTAACCCCTATCACTACAACCAAGCTTGCTTTATTTTTACTTGATAAAATTTCATCATAGTCGTTATGAAAAATTATCATCCCGCCGACTTAGTCGACATTCTACGAAAAATTGAAAACCTGATTCGCCCTGGTGTTATTTATCAAACCAATGGCGATCGGGTTAAAGTCCGTACTGGTGAATTAATTACAACATGGTTACCTTGGTTTAGTCATCGTGCGGGAAAAAGTCGCACATGGTGGCGCCCATCGGTAGGTGAACAAGTATTTATTTTAAGCCCTAATGGTAATCTTTCGTTAGGTTGCGTATTACCTAGCATTTATTGTGATACAAATCCTGCTCCAGCTAAATCTGATGATGGTTATATTGTGACATTCCCTGATGGTGCATCATTTGAATATGAACCTGAAACTAGTCAACTAACTATCAAAGGTATCAAAACCGCTGTGATTGAGGCCAGTGAACAAATAACCGCTAAAGCAGGTAGCAAAATTCAACTTGATACTCCATTAGTGGAGTGCAGTGATCATGTAACATTCAAATCATTTAGTGCTAGTGGTGGTGGAGCTAAAGGAAATACAGGCACATTAACTGGAAACGTCATTCATCAACAAGGTCAATTATCATCAAACGGTATTGTATTAGATTCTCACATCCACATTGGCGTTAAAGCTGGTGGTGATTCAACAGGAAAACCGCAATGAGTTACATAGGTATGAACAGCAAAACAGGGCGAACGATTAACGATATGGATCATATCAACCAATCGATTAAAGACATTCTTACGACACCGATTGGTTCCAGAATTGAGCGTCGTAGTTATGGTTCTTTACTGTTTTTACTTTTAGATAATCCAAATACAGAAGCAACAAAATTACGAGTGATTTCGGCAACGGTATTGGCACTTGCTCAATGGGAACCGAGAATAAAACTTGATGCTGTCGACGTATTTCCTGATAAAGAAAAATTAACCTTACAAATAACTGGTTCCCGAATAGACAAACCAAACCAAACATTTACTAGCGAAATCGAGGTAGCAACATGGCCACATTAACTGATCTTTCAAAATTACCCTCCCCAAATGTGATTGAATCATTAGATTTTGAGGAGATTTTTAATCGTCGCAAAGCTAAATTTCTTTCACTTTATAGTGCTCAAGATCAGGAAGAAGTTGCTAAAACATTACAATTTGAAAGTGAGCCGATTGTAAAGTTATTACAAGAAAGCAGCTATTACGAACTGCTTTTACGGCAACGAATAAACGAAGCATCACAAGCTCTTATGATTGCTCACGCTAAAGATCAGGATTTAGATAATTTAGGAGCAAATTTTAATGTTCATCGTTTAACCATTCAAGCTGAAGATAATAGTGTCGTTCCAGCTATTAAAGAGATCAAAGAAGCTGATAGTGATTTTAGAGTGCGAATTCAATCTGCATTTGAAGGCTTATCAGTCGCTGGCCCTCGAGCTGCTTATGAATTTTTTGCTCGAAGTGCTGATGGACGAGTATTAGATGCCGCAGCTGAAAGTCCATCACCAGCTTGTGTTACATTAGCAATATTATCACGCGATAATAATGGTGTTGCCTCAGATGAACTGATTGAAATCGTTAAAAAAGCAGTTAATCAAGACGATCGCCGTCCTATTGCTGATAGGGTAACCGTTAAATCGGTAGAATTAATTAACTATCAAATCAAAGCTAAACTTTACTTATATCCAGGACCAGAATCAGAGCCGATTAAAAAAACGGCCATGAATAATTTACAAGCTTATATTAGCGAAAAACATCGAATTGGACGAAGAATCAGTCGCAGTGCAATTATTTCAGCATTACATGTTGTTGGTGTACAGCGTGTTGAACTTCAAGAGCCTGCACAAGATATTATCATCAGCCGTGAGCAAGCTAGCTATTGTTCAAACTATCAGATTGAGGTAGCAGGTTATGGCGAATAAAACGCTACTCCCCCCTACTGCTACCAAACTTGAAAAAAATCTTTCACAAGCGATTGCTTGTGAGCCACCAATTCCACTACGTTCACTTTGGGATCCACAAACTTGTCCATATGAATTACTGCCTTATTTAGCATGGCAATATAGCGTAGACCGTTGGGATGAAGAATGGTCTGAGCAGATCAAACGAAAAGTCATTGCTGAAGCATTTGAAATTCATAAACTCAAAGGTACTAAAGAAGCAATTCGCCGTGCTGTCGAGCCATTTGGTTTTTTAATCAAAATTAGTGAATGGTGGCAAAACAATCAAACTCCAGGTTCTTTTACACTGGAAATTGGCGTATCAGATACTGGCATAACCGAAGAATATTATAACGAACTTAGTCGTATAATTGATGATGTGAAACCCGTATCTCGTCAATTATCAAATTTGGCGATTCAATTAGTCTCTAAAGGCTCCCTAACCATCGGTGTCAGTGGTTATGATGGTAATACATTAGCTATCTATCCTTATATCGCTGAAAAAGTAATAACGCAATCTGAAAGCCATTTTGGTGCAACTATTCATTTAATCGATACAATGAGCATAATACCATGAATCAAATCTACTATACAATCTTAACTAAACGAGGGGCGGCATTGTTAGCCAATGCTACCGCACTGGGCGTACCACTTAAAATAACTCAAATGGCAGTTGGAGATGGCAACGGTAAAATACCAAAACCGGATGAAAGCCAAACCAAATTAGTGCACGAAGTTAGACGTGCAGCTATCAACACACTATTTGTCGATAAAGAAAACCCCAATCAAATTATTGCAGAGCAAGTTATACCCGAGTCTGATGGCGGCTGGTTTATTCATGAAATTGGTTTGTTTGATGATAAAGGTAATCTAATCGCCGTAGGTAACTGCCCTGCTACCTATAAACCTAAATTAGCTGAAGGCAGTGGCCGAACACAAGTGATTAGAATGGTTATTATTGTAGACAATACCCAATCTATTCAATTAAAAATCGATCCGGCAGTGGTATTAGCTACCCGAGAATACGTTGATGATTTAATTACCGCAAAGATGACGATTCATGAAAAATCAATCAATCACCCAAATGCCACCACTAAATCTAAAGGTTTTGTACAATTAAATTCGGCAATTAATTCTAATATTGAAAACCAAGCCGCAACACCATTAGCTGTTAAAAAAGCCTATGATTTAGCAAACGGGGCGTTAAAAAAATCCGGCGACACAATGAGCGGTCAATTAATTTTGTCAGAACTCGGAATAAAACATAGATATAGTGACAGTGAAAATGTGATGGTATCGAGAACGAGCGGCGATGATTACGCACATGTATTCTATGATGCAAATAAAAAACAATGGAAGAGCAAATTAGTATATAACTCGACAAAAAACTCGTGGAGTTTTCAATCTATTGATGATGTCGTAATTAATGGTAAGTCAGTGCTAAAAACTGGAGATTACGGAATCGGCTCATTAACTGGCGCTCCAACTAGTAATCCAAATGATCGGTTACCAAGCGGTTGGTATGCAACTCAAACGTCTGATTTTCCAGATTTGTCCAGAAATGATTCAGCCACATTAGCTGTTTACGGTAGTTCACATAAAAACTTTTACGTTGAACAATTATTCGTTGTTGCATCAAAAACACCTAAAATATTTAACCGCTGCGCAACAATAGATGGTAAACAACAATGGTATGAAACTATCACAACATCCAACATTAACAACTATATCCCCGTTGGAATTCCTCAACCGTGGCCTAGTAACAATCTACCTTCTGGCTGGCTGGAGTGCAATGGTTCGGCTTTCGATAAAAATCAATTTCCAAAACTAGCAGTTGCATATCCTAATGGCTTCCTACCAGATTTACGCGGTTTATTTATTCGCGGTAAAGATAACGGACGTGGATTAGATCCCGATAGAGATATTTTAAGTTATCAGGACGATGCAATTCGGAACATTTGGGGTTCAGTGTATGGTTCGAATAATCCCGATCATGGTTTTCTAGGTGATTTAGTTAATGCTAATGGGACATTTAGATTAAATGGAGTAGGTAAAAAGAAAGGATTACCAAATGAGGGCGTCACTGCTTGGGGTTGTGAAGAGCTGATATTTGATCCGTCGATATCCTCCCCTGTAGCTCATGAAAACCGACCGCGTAATATCGCATTTACATATATAGTAAAAGCTGAATAATTAGGAGAAAAATAATGAAATATCAATTAAAACCAGAATCAGCAGTATTGGACAATAATGGTTTAACTCAATCAGCAGGCTGGGCAATTATTTATAATGTTGACGCTAAAGGTGAATTTTTACAAGCAACCTATCAATATTTACCAATTGGTGTTGGCTTACCGGCTAATGCTTATTTAGAATCGCCAAAAAGTGTTAAAGACAATCAAGCAATCATTCACGATGGACAACAATGGACCTATCCTACAGATTTACGTGGCACTAAGATTTATTCAATTGAAACAGGTGCAGAAACCACCCTTCAAGAGTTAGGTGAAATTCCTGATGGTTATACTGATTTAAAACCAGCAAGTGAATTTGATAGCTGGGATGGGGAAAAATGGCAATTTGATAAAAATAAACAGCATCAATGTGAAGTCAATCAAGCTTCAACCAAGAAAAATCAACTTCTCGCTGAAGCAACTACGCAAATCAGTTATTTACAAGATGCCGTTGATTCACAAATTGCCAGTGAACAAGAAGCGCAATTACTCGTTGAATGGAAAAAATATCGAGTGTTAGTAAATCGCATTGATATCGAACAAGCACCTAATATCGAATGGCCAAAACAACCTAAATAACTTTGATAGATAAACAAAAAACCTTAGTAATTTTGAAGTGACCCCATAAAGTTGGACACTTCAATTTTGACTAAGGTTTTTTATTCACATCTTATATTTCTAGCGATTGGTTGTTTTAGCTGTTTGTAATGATTTTTTTTACAAATCCTTCCATTAACTAATTTTTTTAGACTGTGTCACTATCTTTAGCAAGCCATTTTATAAAATGCAAATCCAATGAACTTTATAAAGTATTCATAAACTAGATATTTAAAACAAACACAATCAGCTCATTCGATCGTCTTATTAGCGATTCGAATTTTTATTTATAGGATAAAAATATGGGTCAAAAATTTTATACGTTACTTACTCAACAAGGGGCAGCATTACTAGCAAATGCTACTGCTTTAGGTATTCCACTCAAATTAAGTAAGATGGCTGTTGGTGATGCAAATGGTAATCCGACAACACCAGATGCTAGTCAAACCAAATTAGTTCACGAAGTGTATCAAGCACCACTTAATTCATTAAACACTGATGAAAAAAATCCTAATCAAATTATCGCTGAATTAGTTATTCCTGAAAATCAAGGCGGTTGGTTTATTAATGAAATCGGCTTATATGATAAAGATGATAATTTAGTTGCTGTCGGTAATTGCCCTGCCACCTATAAACCAAAATTATCTGAAGGCAGTGGTCGCACACAAGTCATACGAATGATTATTGTGGTTGATAATGTTAATGCTGTTGCTCTTAAAATTGATCCATCGGTGGTATTAGCCACCCGTCAATATGTGGACGATTTAATTACCAGCAAAATAGTAAATCATGAAAAATCAACTAATCACCCAAATGCGACTACTACATCAAAAGGTTTTGTGCAATTAAATTCAGCTACTGATTCAACAATTGAAAATCAAGCTGCAACTCCCAAAGCAGTTCGAGATACTTATGAATATGCAAGATTTTCCGACATAAAAGCTCAGTCTGCATATGATCATGCAAGCGCAGCACATAAACGAATTGATCCAATTGCAGATAAATTTCATTGCGACCTATATGAATCTCGCATCTATTCAGAAGATAAACGATTTTGCTTACTTATACGTAATGATGGTTTAGCTGCTGGATATAATGTCAATGAAAATAAAGTAATGTGGTACTTTCAAAAAGATGGGGCTTTAAATGCAAAAATATCAGTGAGTAATATTTTTGATTTAGAAAACTTTATTGGTGATAAAACAATCCCTGTTGGAATCCCTCAACCATGGCCTAGTAACAACCTACCTTCTGGCTGGCTAGAGTGCAATGGTTCGGCTTTCGATAAAAATCAATTTCCAAAACTGGCTGCCGCATACTCTCAAGGTTTTTTGCCTGACTTACGAGGTGAATTTATTAGAGGATGGGATAACTTTAGAGGTGTCGATCCAGAACGTGAATTGCTGAGTTGGGAAACCGATGCCATCAGGAATATATATGGAGAGTTTAAAACAGCTGCTAATCCTGAATATGCTAGTGGGGTTTTTAATACAATTCCAGCAAATACTCGTCATATAAGAAGTAGTTTAGATCCTAACAATGCAACAATTGTTTTTAATGCTTCAAGTGTTGTACCTGTTGCACATGAAAACCGACCACGCAATATCGCATTTATGTATATAGTTAAAGCAGAATAAATAGGAGAAAAATAATGAAATATCAATTAAAACCAGAATCAGCAGTATTAGATAATAATGGTTTAACTCAATCAGCAGGCTGGGCAATTATTTATAATGTTGACGCTAAAGGTGAATTTTTACAAGCAACCTATCAATATTTACCAATTGGTGTTGGCTTACCGGCTAATGCTTATTTAGAATCGCCAAAAAGTGTTAAAGACAATCAAGCAATCATTCACGATGGACAACAATGGACCTATCCTACAGATTTACGTGGCACTAAGATTTATTCAATTGAAACAGGTGCAGAAACCACCCTTCAAGAGTTAGGTGAAATTCCTGATGGTTATACTGATTTAAAACCTGCAAGTGAATTTGATAGCTGGGATGGGGAAAAATGGCAATTTGATAAAAATAAACAGCTTCAATATGAAATCAATCAAGCTTCAACCAAGAAAAATCAACTTCTCGCTGAAGCAACTACGCAAATCAGTTATTTACAAGATGCTGTTGATTCACAAATTGCCAGTGAACAAGAAGCGCAATTACTCGTTGAATGGAAAAAATATCGAGTGTTAGTAAATCGCATTGATATCAAACAAGCACCTAATATCGAATGGCCAGAAAATCCAAATAACTAATTTTGATATCAATCACTGTCATTTACTAATACGATTTAGCATAGTAAATGGCAGTTTTTATGTCTGATATATACATCTTATAAAGTAAATATTTTCACTATAAATTGTAGTAATTTCCACTACAAATCCAATCACTAACTCCTTTGTATTAAATATGTAAATATTGATAAGTACATTAACTTTATGATATGTAAACCACAACGGAGAACTTATGGCTAACGACTATCATCACGGCGTCCGAGTCATCGAAATCAATGAAGGTTCACGCTCTATCAGAACAGTATCAACTGCTGTTATTGGTATTGTTTGTACTGGCGATGATGCCGATGCGACGCATTTTCCACTTAACACTCCTGTCTTAATTACAAATGTCAATACCGCAATCGGTAAAGCTGGCTCGACGGGAACACTTAAATCAACACTAGAAGCAATTGCAGATCAATGTTCGCCTGTTATTGTTGCAGTTCGTGTTGAAAAAGGTGCAACTATTGAAGAAACTGAAGCAAATATCATTGGTACCACGACTGAAGATGGCAAATATACCGGTATGAAAGCACTGCTTTCAGCACAAACTCAGTTAAAAGTAAAACCACGTATATTAGGTGTGCCTGGTTATGACTCATTACCTGTTGCTACCGCACTAATCTCATTAGCACAAAAATTACGTGCCTTTTGTTATGTTTCAGCTCATGGTGCTAAAACTAAAGAGCAAGCCGTACTTTATCGCGATAAATTAGGTGCTCGTGAAGCTATGGTAATTTGGCCAGATTTTGTCGGCTTTGACACCACACAAAAACAAAATGTCACTTTAGCTGCAACGGCTAGAGCTTTAGGACTACGTGCCCAAATTGACCAAAAAGTTGGTTGGCATAAAACATTATCAAATGTTCCTGTCAATGGTGTCACAGGTATTTCTAACGATGTCTTTTGGGATTTGCAAGAAGAAAGCTCTGACTCAAATTACTTAAACGAACACGATGTAACTACCCTAATTTGCAATCAAGGCTATCGCTTCTGGGGATCTCGTACTTGTTCTGCTGATACATTATTTGCGTTTGAAAACTACACTCGTACAGCACAAGTATTAGCTGACACTATTGCTGAAGCACAATTCCAATTAGTTGACGCACCAATGCATGCCTCTTTAATTAAAGACTTAGTTGAATCAATTAATAATAAATTCCGTGAACTAAAATCTAACGGCTACATTATTGATGGTAAAGCATGGTTTGATCCTGAAGCTAATACAGCAGACATTCTAAAAGCTGGCAAATTATATATTGATTATGATTATACACCAGTCCCACCACTTGAAAATCTTATGTTACGCCAACGCATTACCGATAAATATTTGGTTGAGCTGGCTAATTCTGTCGCCACTAACTAAGGAGAACAATTAAATGGCTCTACCTAAAAAACTCAAATACTTCAATGTCTATGTCAACGGGACATCTTTTGCTGGTGAAGTTGAATCATTCACACCACCCAAATTAACCAGAAAATTTGAAAACTATCGTGGTGCAGGTATGCCTGGTAGCGTGCCAATCGACATGGGATATGAAGATGACGCATTAAATGTTGAATGGACAATCGGTGGGTTAGCTCACGAAGTGCTTAAACAGCATGGAGGCTTACTCAATGGTGTTACATTACGTTTTGCTGGTGCTTACCAAAAAGATGATAGTGAAGATTTTGTTAAAGTCGAAATCATCGTTAATGGGCGCCACAAAGAACAAGATCGTGGTGAACTAAAACAAGGTGAAAGCAACTCGACTAAAATCACTACACAATGTACATACTATAAAGAGATCATCAACAACGAAGAAATTACTGAAATCGACCTTATCAACATGATCGACAAAGTAAACGGTGAAGATCGTCTATCCAAAGCACGCAGTGCCATTGGACTATAACCATTAATTTAAAACTAATCATTTAAATTAAAAAGCCCGCGAGGGCTTCTTACGAGAGAAAACAAATGACTAACAGCAAAAAAATTACGTTAAAAACTGGACTAAAATCAGGTAAAACAACCATAAACGAAATTACTGTCCGCAAACCTTTAACCGGTGATTTACGTGGCGTTAAATTAATCGAATTTATTGATTTAGATATCGACTCTTTAGCAAAAGTACTACCACGCATTACCACTCCATCAATTGCTGAACATGAAGTATTTAATTTAGATTTAATTGACTTATCAGAGATCACTAAAGAGGTAATTAATTTTTTGTCCCAGAACTCGAACGATGCCAACAAGGAATCCCCAACCGAGTAGAGGAGGCAATGGCAGATATTGCGCTAATCTTTCACTGGCAACCATCTGCCATGGATGAATTAAACTTATCTGAACTTATGGAATGGCGAGAGCATGCTCGCGTCAGAAACGGTACCAATAATTCTGAATAATCATTAAGAAAATTATCAAAAATAAAAGGTACCGTTTGACAGCATTGATTTTTTGAATAATTTAAAAAAACGAATCAATACACAATTAATGCACTCAACATAAACATCATTAATCAAAATCAGAGAAACAGAGTTAATTAATTATGTCCAAAAAATCCAAGAAAAAACCAAATCAAAAAAATAAAATATCTGGAGCTAACAATACGAATAAGCCTAGATCAAATACAAAGTCTTCTGAAACTAGTCAGTCAAAAAAAGTTAATACACAGGCTAATACGGAAACTACTGACAAAAATTCAGATGACAAAGAAAAAAAAAGCTCGCCAAGTAAAAAGATAAAAGAAATTGGCACAAATCTTGGCAAACCAATATTGTATCAAGTTGAGTCCTTTATTGAACTTGATCAAGCCATGAATAAAATTGCAAGGCAATTTAAAGGGCTTTATGACCTAGAAGGCAAACCGACTGAATTATTTGGCAGTATGAAAGAGCAAATTCAATCACTAAGTCAACAAATACCGACAGCTAGAGGAGCATTAGATATTGCTGAACAAGTAGAATCTAATGCCAAATTAGGTATAACCAAACAAAGCGATCCAATAAGTGAACAACAAAAAAAACTGCTAAACTTTACCAAAATCACGGCAATGTCAGCCAACGCGTTTGGTTTACCAGCTAAAGAATTAGCAACAGATATGAGTGAAATTGCCAAACTATTTAATATTCCGATAGAAAATATTGAAAACTTAGCCGACACAATTAATTATCTAAGTGACAACACCGATGTTAATGCAGCTAATATCATTAGTTCGTTAAAAGGTATGGATGATATTGCTGATAAACTCGATTTCAAACAAGTTATGGCATTAAATTCAACGTTCTTAAACCTGAATATAAAACCAGATGGTGCGATTGCTGCCACCAATGCTATCGTCAATAGTTTATCAAAAGCCACAACGCAATCAGAGCAATTCCAACAAACATTACAGTCAATTGGATTCGATGCCAGTAAAATAGAACAAGACATGTCAATTGAAGCCATTGACACAATACAAAAAGTACTGACAACTATTAAACAACAGAATACTACCCAACAAACAGAAATTCTTAGTAAGTTATTTGGTAGTGAACAAGCCCAAAATACGGGCAAACTTACCAATAATTTGCCTTTACTTACTCAACAACAATCAGTAATTAATGATCCAAATGCAATGGGTTCTTTACAAATAAAAGCAGATATTGACAGTAAAAGTTTTGCGTCACAATTTCAATTATTAAAAGCCACATTTAATAACCTCTTAAGTTCGATGGGCGGTTCCATGCAAGGAGTAATAGTTGGAGCAATGCCATGGTTAACAGATCTCATGGCAAATACTCAGCAATGGGTAAATAACCACCCTACTTTTGTCGCGACCTTTATGGAAATAATTTCAATCACCTCTATGGCAAGTACAGCATTAGGCGCATTAGGAGAAATTCCGATTAAAACTTTAACGAGTGCATTTAAAGGTTTAGGCACTGTTATCTCGACAGTTGGTCGAGCATTTTTACTCAATCCTATTGGGATTGTCGTTATGGCAATTGCCGCTGCTGCTCTTGTAATAAGAAAATATTGGGAACCAATTAGTGCCTTTTTCAGTGGTTTTTGGGAAGGATTGACTAATGAAATAAAGCCAATCATTGATACTTTTTCATTCTTAGGTCCGGTATTTAGCGCTATAGGTGATGCAATAGGCGGAGTGATTAATTGGTTTAGTCAATTATTATCGCCAATCAAATTAACTAATGAAGAGTTTGAAAGTTGTAAATCGGCAGGAGTATCTTTTGGTTCAATTGTTGGTAGCATCATTATGGCACCAATCAAACTATTTGAAACACTCTTTGAAGTAGTGAGTAATGTTTGGGATCTTATTATGTCATTACCTGACAAAATAAAAGAACTACCTGACAAAATAGGACAAATTTTTACTGGTGAAAATGGATTATTCAATAAGTTTTTAAAAATTGGCGGCGATATTATAGACGGCCTAACAAATGGTATCAAAAATGCATGGAACGGGTTAAAAGATAGCATATCAGATGTTGCTAGTAATATATGTAGTTGGTTCAAATCAAAACTAGGAATTAATTCACCATCAAAAGTCTTTAAAGAGTTTGGTATTAACACTATTGAAGGCTATCAACTTGGGATCGATGGAACACAAGACGTTGCGCTAGACTCAATGAGTAAGTTTGCTAACAAAGTCACAACAAATGCGCCACACATGCCATTAAATACCATGAATAATAGAACAGATCCTATTGCCAATTCGGGGATTAGTAATATTCAAGGAGGAACATCACAATACTATATCACCATCAATGCAGCTCCTGGCATGAATGAACAAGAGTTAGTTAGAGCTATCACTCAAGAACTGGATCGTCGAGAGCAACAACAACTATTTCAAATTAAAAGCAGCTTAAGGGATATCTACTAAAATGATGATGTGTTACGGATTTTTTGTTTTCAGCTTAAAAACATTACCCTACAAAAGTATGAAAGTAAACAAAAGTTGGAGCTGGGCTAGTAATAATAGAGTTAATAAACGCTCAGCATTACAGTTTACAGGACCTAATAACGAAACAATAAACCTATCTGGTTCAGTATATAGTGAAATAACTCATGGTAGAGTCAGCCTTGAAGTTCTAGAACGTATGGCTTATTTATCAGTACCAATGCCACTAATTGAAGGGGATGGTGTACCACTTGGTTTCTTTGTTTTAAATAGTGTAGAAAAAACTTACACCGAACTAGATCGCCACGGTTCTCCAAGAAAAATCGATTTCACAATAAACCTAACTAAAGTTGATATTCCAGACTTCTTTGGTGAAGGCGCCATCAAAGATATTATTGATATTATTATATAGGTACAACATGGCAAGCCCTTTCTTTAAAATTTTATTATTAGATGATAATAATAAACAAGACATTACTAAAAAGTTTGATAATCGTCTAATATCAATGACATTTGTCGATAATAATGGATTTCAAGCAGATACAATAACTTTAGTTATTGATGATTCCGATCAAAAAGTTAATTTACCCAAAAAAGGGGTTAAATTAGAAATTACGCTTGGATGGAGTGCTGATAACAAAAGAACTACGATGGACAACCAAGAAGAGGTAATCTTTGAAGCAAATATAAAAAATGTTTTTACCATTACTCAAGTCACGCATTCTGGAACACCTGATATCATCACTATTCAAGGTACTAGTGCCAATCTATCGGGAGAAATAATAAGTGTTAATCGTGAAGAATCTTATGATAGTATTACTTTAGGTAATTTAATCGCTACTATTGCTAAACGCAATAATTTAACTTATCGCTATGATAAAGAAATAGGTTCAAAATATATTCCACATATTGACCAGACCCGAGAATCAGACAGTTCTTTTCTTACACGGTTAATTGATGAGTATGGTGGTGGGATCACCGTTAAAAATGATATCTTGATCGTCTTCAATAAAGGGCTAGGAATAACCGTAAATGGCAAGACAATTCCTCCTGCGAAAATTAAAAGAGAATCAGGAAACTCACACTCTTATACAATTAGTAATCGTAATCAATATGCTGGTGTGCAAACATTCTGGTATAATTACAAAAACCCAACTAAAGAACCACAAAAAATTATCTATAAAGAACAATTAGATAAGAGTTCTGTTTATTATGAAGGTTCTAAAGATAAAATCAAAGTTTTAAGAAATATCTTTGCAAATAAAGAAAGCGCTATAGAAGCTGCTAAAAGTGAAATGAAAAAAATTCAACGTGGTACAGCATTTTTTAAACTTAAACTTGCCTTAGGTCGTCCGGATTTATTTACTGAAATGCCTGTTGAAGTTACTGGTTTCAAACCAGAAATAAACTCAACCCAATGGACCATTGCTAAATGTACACATTCATTAAGTAAACAATCAGGATTTACAACTGAAGTTGAATTGGAAATAAAACCCCAAGAACAAAGTTACGAAAATATACTCCCAACCAAAAAGCCTAAAGGCACAGTAAAATAACCTTAACAAGATTGGGTGAATAATTTTAAACCTATGTAAATGATGGCTCATCACAAAGAGTCATCAACTTAATCAAAAAACTCATTAAAAATGATAGCTAATCAAGCTATAGTTCATCTAAACTTTACGGCCATTTAATCAAAAGCAATGTAAAATTAAATAAAAAGTAAAATAAAAAAACACTAGACTTAAGTTTAAATTAATGTAAAATTAATTTAGGCTTAATAAAAGAGGTTTGTCACATGAAATGTCCACATTGTCGAAATAAAACATTTATAAGATCGAGTGAAGAAATTAGTAACTTAACCCGCAAACAGTATTACCAATGCTCCAACATATTTTGCGGACATACTTTCACTGCAATGCAATCCATATCTGAAACTATTGTACCAAGCGCAATCCCAGATCCAAAAGTTAACATACCAATATCGCCATACAGCCGACACGCCAAAAAAGCCTAAAACATTACCAGGTTGAATCATAAATCAATCTGGTCCCCTATTCCTAGCACAACTATCTACTATCTACTATTATACAAGATAAAAAGATTAAATTAGAAAAATATCAACCGCCATTTTATCGCCAAAGTCCAAAATCACACGATTAACTAAATATTATAAAAGGAAGTAACTAATTGAATTTAAATATCTTTAATGGTGGCCCCTACTGGACTTGAACCAGTGACCAATCGATTATGAGTCGCTTTTATGGCTTTATTGAATTAAATTTAAATTATTAAAAAACAAACAATTAAAGAGGTTAGCCGCCCTTATTGCTGTATATTTGTTCACTATTTTTTACAGATTTTTACAGATTTTACGGCACAAATGTGTCACACGCCTAATACTACCCCACTATACACTACCCCCCAAAACCCACTCTAACAATTCACTCATTTATTACCTCAAATTTAATTAAATAAAAATAGCACAAAATGTTAAAAATAACGCTTTACACGACCAATGGTCGGGTGGTATTATTTACACATACCACACGGAGGAAATAAAATGGCAAAATACGAATTAAGAAAATTACACTATAATACCTACCTAAGTAAAGATGAATATTATGGAGAACATCTAGACTTCAACACGTTTGCAGAACTAAAGGATTTCATAATTAAAAATAAAAATTCTGAAATGGTTTGGTTCGGTCATGTCTATAAAAATGACGAATATCTATTTAGCCCGGAGTCAATTTTTGACTATATAGAGGATGCAAAATACTGGCAGAGCCAATACGTACGAACTAAACCACTAGGGCTAAAATCATTATTAGAATATACTGAAAATCAATTCAGTATAAAATATAGGAATAATTCATTATGATAGATAATAAATTATTAATGGATTTTGAAAAAATCCTTCCACGTCGGCACATACACACAGCGACCTCACTGGAGGAGGTCTTAATCGACCAAGACACATTAAATTTTTTTAATAAGCACAATCTAACGTTCGATGCACCTATAGACGTACTAAAAGCGGGATGTATATTGGGATTATTTAAGGAGTGCTTAAAATTAGAAATTCACCTGATCGAGGGTGAAACTATTTCTAGTGCGCTCGGTATAATTAGTGACCAGCACGATACTAAATTCGCACGATATGAGAATTGGATTGAATCCGAAACGTTACACGATTTTTACAAAAACGCATTGCCAATACTAAAAACGATAAAATTACATAAATTAAAAATTAACGCATTCACAATAGTGAATGATGTTGCCATGAAACAATCACAACTAGACGGTGAGGATCACAATAAAAGACCTCTCGACCGTTTCAAGGTTCGCGAGGGTATGCTATTCATTCAGGAGCACCCATTTTCGGAAAAAAAAATAACACCTAAAATGGTAATAGAGGCAAGAAAAACTGCAAACCTAACCCAAAAACAGAGCGCAGAATTAGTATGCGTGGACGAACGCACATGGCAGCGGTGGGAGTCGGGGGATCGAGCGATGAGTAAAGCGGTTTACAAATTATATTTAATTGAGACAAAACAAATTTAATAAATATAAATGGAGAGAAATAAAATGACTAACAATAACACCATAATAGATAATAATTTGCTGATTGAATTTATTGAAAATTGCTCTATAAAAGGCAATTTTACCAATCTAGAAAAGGCACTGTGTAATAAGGATGTTATACTATTTTTGGAAAAAAATAGATTTATTTCAACTAAAAACGGACTCGAACACACAGAAAACGCATTAGAAATGGCATGTATACTCGGTTTAATTAAAAACTGTGTAAAATTAAAAATTCACTCAATTGACGGAAAAAATATCACTGACACGCTACCTATAGACCAACAACAGGCGAGTGTAGGATTTGGAAAATTTGAGCGGTGGAATAAATCGGAATCATTAGAACAATTCTACGAGAATACAATACCGCTACTAGAATTAATTAAATCACACAATTTAAAAATAAACGCGTTAACAATAGTTGACGATGTAGCCAAACAGTTAAAAAAATTGAATTAGTTAATATATTAGTTTATTATGATAAGCGTTCCCTGTGCAAACAGGGTTAAACCAATAGCAAGGAATAATTAACTAAAGTTCCCTGTGTAAACAGGGATTGTCCATCCTATAATCTCGTCAATATAGCGAGGTTTAGTAATCAAAAATGATTGCACACCGATTCAATCCATCACTAGATAGTTATTAATTGAATCGGTAGTGCGTTGTTATTTAGTTATCAGTATAAAAAACCTCAAATTTACTAATTTCCACCAGCATATCCGCAGATTTATTCGCTGGCTGGAATCGGTGTATATTGCCTACCACACCTGCTAGCGGTGGAATATGATCCACACCGTCCCACGAGATTGATTTTGCCAATTTGTCAGCGTGGTAAATATCGATAACTGGAGATCCATTTTTGTTAAAATAGGATTTGATCATCACTCGATAAACGCCATCATCATCGGATTTAACTGCTGCGCTCTCTCCCTGTTGCTCAAAATTAACCTCACCTGTCGCTGTGTTATATCGGTGTTTGTAGATTGACAACGAACCTGAAAAACCGTACAGCATGATACCTGCAACCTCGTCCTTTTTCCGTCCGTTTCCCTGAACCAAAAAAATACCTGTGCCCGCAGAGAATTTGCCCTCTAAACAAATATTTGTGGTTTTATCCGTATTAAATAACTGCACCACATTTTGACCGTATGGGTCGTACACGTCTGGCGAGAACGTTAATGAGACGGATTTTGCGGACTCGGTAGCAGGAGCAGTCACCGTTTTGTGATCTCGAAACGTACCCGTTTTTTGTAGTAAATTTTTACAAACAGTTTTGCCCTGATAATTTGCTACAAAATCAAAATGACCACACAAAAACGCCGACGATTGATCACTATCTCCAATTAATTGAATTCGATTTAGACCGTATTGCAATTGTCCAACATAGAACGGAGCGTCGCACACACTGTAATCATTGAATTTTTTGCCTTTAAACCCTGCTGTTTTGGTATAGTTATCACCAGTCAACATATCCGTGATTTTAATAGTCGCGTTACCTGCGTCACTCAATAATCTACGATAGACAATTGACGCGTCTAGATGCTCACACCAAACCCAAATATCGAGAATAGGTTTATTCCGACAGTCAACCCGATCTTTGGACGCAACATAAATATTAATGCCTGGTCGAGTATTGCTGCTGACAGAAACGTCTTTATTTGTGACTATGGAGTTAGCTCGCGGGTCTTGGAAAAATGCCATTTCATACGGGTTATTTTTGTTAATTTTCACTATACGGTTATAGAATACGCTGGCTATCCAACACGCCTGAAACGCGTGCCCTAAATCGCCCCAGTGAGTCAAATCTGGTTGTAATTTAGTGTAATTATACCCGTTTGTATTTTGCGCCACCCACTGTTTAACCGCTGTATTTAAATCCAGATATTGTATGTTTCGGGTTTTTGCAATATATTGTTTGACTCCATTAATTTGATGCAAAAGTTGCAGTTTGTCCCTACCTGATTCTGTGCCGTTTGCTCGAACCACGTTACAGGATAGCAGAATAGGCAACGCACCAAACTCGATTATTGTATCGATTAATCGATTTGTTTCCCGCAACGTGTCCCCTAAAATATCGTTTTTGTTATAGGTCGAATCATTAATACCAAACCCAATCAATACAATATCTGGAACGCCGTAGAATTTGTTATCTATAACACACGTTTTATAGTTGTTGGCCGCCCAGCCGTTATCGATCCGCTGACCAGAAAATCCAGCATTATGAACATGGATTTTGTTATTGTTAAACATTTCACGCAATATTCGCTGAGCCTGAGCTGGCCATGCGTTAGGGGCGTTTAGATTATGATTTGTGCCTGCAACGTTACGTTGCCAACTTGAGGTCGTGTTTCCGTCTGTGGTTGAATCACCGTAACCAACAATATGAACTTCAACCCCAGCTGCCATTTTTGCCACTAAATCGTTTAGCCTGCCGTCGTTGTCCAGTTCTGCCCGTAAATTACTCCCGTGATGCCCAATGAGCGCACTGCCGTTAGTGTTAGATAGCTCGTCTAGTTTAGACGTGTCAACTGTTGCTGCAGATTCGCGAGCCTCTTCTGCAGATTTTTTTGCCTCATCACGAGCTTCTAAAACCTGTTTCAAAAATTCGGGCATTGAATCACTGCCAGACGGATTAATTAAATAATCGTTTAACGTTCCGTCGGGCGAATCATTGTATACAGTGATACTGTTTAGATGGTTTTTAGGATAACCCTCTACTGTCAACACAACGTCGTATTCGCACGGTTGTAAATCTAATGAATAATTCCCGTCTATGACACCAATTTTAATATACGTGTCTCCGATTACATTAGCGGTAGTGCGTTTAGCGCGCAGTGTTAGTGTACCGTTAATAGGATTGCCTAGTGCGTCCTGTAAAACGCCTGAAATAATGGTCATGTGTTACCTCATGTGGATTTTAGACATAAAAAAACCGCCACTAGGGCGGTTGTTAGTTTTTTGGTTGTTATTTTTTTACTACCATGATTGTTATAAAATCTGGTATACCGTGTGTCAGGTTATTTCTCGGGGTGCTGGTACTGATATAAAATCTCTCTCCTGCTGGAATATCTCCGTGATAACTCCGTGTGACGGTTAAATTTTGTCTAGACGTTTCAATCGTATACCGACGACTAAAATTCCCGTGCTCATTTCGAATAAAAATTTCTAACAATCCCAAATCCCAGCGGATAATTTCCAGGGAACTATCCATGGCATAAAATGCAACCGCTGATAATGTGATTGGCTGAATGTGGAATTCCCTATCGAATGGCGCTGGATGAATTGTGATTGACCCGTTTTTTGGGCACGGGTACATTTTTACAATGTCGCCCTCTATCTGCATGGCGCTCAGTGTCCCGTTTATATGACAATTTTTATCGATAATTACGTTATTTAATCGTCCAGAATCAGCATAAATACTACCCGATATATTAGCTCGTCTAGCGTATAACTTGCCGTCCTGTTGCAATTCAAATGCTGGTGGATTCCCTGAACTGATGAGGCTTCCCGCCACCATTTGACCTCCTGTGATTAAAGGGGCTTTAATCTCAGTGCCGGCAATCAACCTGTCACCCCTCATTGTTCCTGTTGCGATTAAATCGCCATCCAGAAACATTGCAGGCTCTACCCATTGCGCCCCGTTGTACATTTTAGGCTCAGAATGCGAAATTTTACCGTCAGCACCTACCGAATAGATAATCAGTATTGTATCGCGAGCAGGATAAAATCCTAATTCACGATAAAATAGCTGTGTGGCTGTGTCATTGTCTGGGAATTTACCGTCAGCCGTTTGGATTCTAAATATACTGCCTGCGCCATTTTCTGCAATTAACGTTCGAGTGTTTGCGATATACATCTCAGAACGTCCGACAACATTAACAGCATTAACACCGTACCAATATTCGGTATCAGGCGTACAATCCACGTCAACCATTGACATGGCACGACCTAGATAATTAGTTTGCGCCTCGACCTCAGCCCTTGTCGCTCCTTTGTAAAACTCGAATTGAGTACCCAAACTTGATACAGCAGTCATTACAGGGCGAATTGAGATATTAACCGCGCTCGGTGTAATTACTAATCCTGACGGTTTAGCGGGCGGCAATATTGAAAATGAGATAGTTGTCTCATCGCCTAGTCGCCCGTCCTCACCTCCAACACCGCGAACAACTGCATTAAATTTACCCTGCTGTAGGTCTGATATGTAGTACTCAGTATCGCCAACAACCTCGCGACTAACCAATTTATCATCACGATAAATTTTAACCTCAAATTTTAGGTTTTGAATTGTGCGAGGTGTTGACCACGATAGCCGTGCCTGATACACGTCAGATTCTGGCGTTACCTCTACCTGTAATTGCTCAACTGGAGGAATGGCCCAATTAAATATTGTCGGGCTGTCTGCGTCAAATTTAGCGCCTTGGTCAACAATTGCCTCTTTATTCGGATTATGTTGTAGCGCGGTAATGGCGTACGTTCCTTCGTCGTTCTCCGCAATGGAGAGGGCCTTAAATAGTCGTGGTTTGATTTTGTTGTCGTACAGACTCCAAACCGAATACTCATCAGCATCAACCGACTCAGTTAATACAATTTGATTAGGTTTAGGTTGCGCCTGTATCTGGATTTTACGCAAATCACTATTGGTATCAGTAATACTCAAATACGCGTTTTTGATATTTTTTATTTCAATATCTCTATCTAAAGTAATTGTACTACCGTCTACCGAAATCACACGACCGCCAATAGTTGTCCCCGTATAATCGTTATCAGCAATACCAATAATATCGCCGGGCAAATGCCTGATGCCCTCACGACCAACCGAAAATGTGACCGTTTGCGTCTCTAATTTCTCAGTTTGAATTAACCATTTCCCGACTCTATGAGCCTGACCTCTGGATGTACATCCGAATGCGTCAATATTCGCGACATTTAGCTCAAACCGTTTGATTAAATCATCATCCGCAACGTATTCAGTCGCTGTTTCCCAATTATTGTTTGGGTCAATATATCGCACATATGCGGCTGTATGGCGCTGTTTTCGTGGTGCTGAGGTATACGCAAATTGTCCGTCAACAACATTCGCATTTGAGTAAACCGCGACCATATCACTAGGTCGATCAATTACCACTGAATATTGTGTACCAGTCCAAATGCCCATGCCTCGAAATACTGAACACAAATCATTGATGACCTCATGCGCTGGTCGCTGTTCAGTTATATTACAGTTACAGGTAAAACGCGGCTCACGTCCGCCAAATCCATCATCGACGAGCTGGTCACAGTATTGAGCAACGGTATACAACATGAATTTATCAACACCAAATTTGCCTAGTCGCTCGCCTAATCCGTATCGTTCGTTTGTTATTAGGTTGTACAATATCCATGCAGGATTATCCGTCCACGCCTGTTTAAAATTACCCGACCAAAAACCGCTATATTCCCTAGTTTCTGGATTGTAATTGTCAGGCACATCAATAATCAAACCATCTATCAAATAGTTGCGTCTAGGTACACCACTGAATTGTTCTGAGTCGAATTTTAAACCAATTAATGCGGTATTCGGGTATGAGAATTTGGTATCATAGATTTCAGTGTATGAACTCCATAATGTATCGTTTAGTAGCGTTTGAGATTTACTATCAGGTGTATTTCTGACAACACGGATATTAAACGGAGTTTTTGGTAACTCGTCTAAAATAACAGAGGTCAGATATTGGGAATTGGTTTTTTTATCAATCAAATTGATATTTTTAACTGTTTTCCATGCACTGCCTCGACCAATTTGTACAGACATGGATACATCTGTGCGATTCGTGTTTCCCTTGCTATCTATAGATTTCAGCGCTGATACACCAACTGTAACCCGAACCCGATCAACGTTTGGGTCAGTGATTGTTCGAGTAATGGGTGTGGTTGTTTTTACCTGTAGATTAACTGGTTTTTCGTTGCCAGTATATGAGAATCCCTCCAGAGGTAATTGTGTTTGTGTCCCCGTTACCCATTCGGCATAAATTCCCTTAAAATTAAACGAACCATCAGGCGCTTGAACGGGAGTGTCATTTAAAAATACGCCCTGCCAACCATTAACGGGCCCTTTAATCTGACCCTCACCCAACATGTCAACAATCCGCAAGCATTGGTTGGATTTGAGATTGTCGGGTGCTTCGTGTGGCGTCTTCGCTTTTTTTGAGCCTTTACCCATTTTTACGCTCCTTTACTGGATAGAGGATAGGCTTGTCGCCAACATTCGACTCCACCTCATCCAATGTTTCTAATTCTTGCGAGAGGACTTTTGAACCCACTTTCATGCGTCCAAAAATTAGCGAAACAACGCCACCCTGAGCCATTGTGTTGTCCAGATTTGAAAAATAGGTATTTCTATTGCTATCGGTTGATTTTTTCTCGGTTTTCGGTAGCTGGGTGAGCATTTGAGCGACACCGCCGAGCATCAACCCTACGCCAGCTGCAACCAGCCCAAAACCCCACCCTGTTGAAACGCCAGCTATCAGCCCGCCAACAACGAGAGCCGCGCCTGCGATAAATCCGAATATTCCCCCACTTTTTGCACCTGCCACATGAGGGACAATATGAATCACCGCATTTTCGGGTAATCTGCTGTGTAGCCCTACCGCTAAATTTTCATCAGTAATCTCAACGCCATTGATACGAACGTGAAACCAACCGTCTATAATCCGTTGACGTAGCCCAGCTATTTGACAATACAGCCCATTCAGTCCCTCTGCTGCTGTCTCAATGTTCATATCGAATTTATCGCCAAATTGTTTGAGATAGCCGTATAGCCTGATTTTCGCCATTGGTTGTGCCTCCAAATTGAATGTGTGTAATTTCGCCAAAAACCACCATATAAATCTCGTTTGGATAATCGTTCTGGACAATGATGTAAAATGTATTGATTGCCAATATAGACTGCGGCATGGTTGGGTGTTTCCGAACCGAGACAAACGAGAATAACGTCTCCCTCCTGCAGGTCCTCTGCGTCCACTCGCTCAAACCCGTTTTGAGGCAGCAAATCTAAATATAGGTTTTGCCCGTTATGCCACCAGTCGTCCTCACGCTCATAGTCTGGTAGGTCTATACCAGCCAGCATATAGGCGTCACGAACTATTGATAGACAATCGGTTTTACCGTGTTCAAATTCACGACCTAATAGCGGTTTTATGTGCCTAAATTTATGAATTTGGTTATCACAGACGAGCCACCAATCGACGGCAGTTTGTTGTTGGTGAATTTGGTCAGCCTCACTGAGGATCGGTAATCCATTAGGATGAGAGTGTACAATTGCTGTAATCTCGCCGAGTGTTTCAGCCTGAATCCAATCATCAGGCGAGATTTCAAACGCCTCTGTTGGTGTGGGTGAGATGTTTTTGCATGGCATGTACGTGTTATTATCAATAACAAAACCACAGCATTCAGCCTCACCGCATTTTTTAGCATGATTAAGTATTTTATTTTTCATTGTATAACCTGATTTTTAGGGTGGTTATGTAGATGTGTTATTTAATTTTCGCAGCGGTAGGAAACCCGCCGAATGGTAGTGTTTCGTATTGACCAAACCTGAGCTTGCACCCAGTGACGCACCGACTGCATTTATCGAGGGTAATATCGTTAGTAGGCTGATCGAACTCATCAGCAACCGCACCGCCTGTATAACCACAATTAGCACTGCGATAAATCCAACTGCAGGTATCGGCTATAATTATTCGTGCAGGTATTCGTGCGCCGTCAGTTTCACAGGGTAGCGCTAATTCCAAAGTAACAAATTGAGACGTTTGTTGTTTAACCTGTTCAATGACATAATTAGACACAAATTCACAGTACGGGTCAGCGTATTTATTGCCATTCTCAAAATTGACCGCATCCAGATATTTAACGAGCACCTCATGCCTAGTTACAACAGCACCAATCATACCCTCGTAACTCGCAATTAAACCGTTTAAAATGCCTCCCGTATTACTGGCTGTTAGTGTCGGTCGATTACTCGCGCCCTGCCCGCTGCGCTCAAATCCCTGCGCTTTAATAGGGTATGGCTCATACACGTTACCCTGCCACGTGATAGGTCGGCGTAGTTCGTTTACGCCATTGTGAAAACGTATTACTGTTTTGTTGCCAACGATTTTACTTAAATCGAGGTCATATAAATTGACTATTGCGCCCTGCTCGATTTTTGTAATATCTAACAGCATTTTTTTTGAGGCCATATTTTCTCCAGACATAAAAAATAGCTCTAGGCAATTTGTATATTATTCAGCATATCCACCATCGATAATTGATTTAGCGTAATCAAACGCGTTTTTATAAACGTCACCTATCCCGGTGTTTGAATTTAAATCCTCGGAATATTCGAGGTAAAATTCGGCGTCTGGCATCAATTTTATAAAACCAGTAATAACAATATTAATTTTAATGATTGGTATGAACTCATAGCCAGCTGGTGAATCGAGACTGACTCGGTTGTCGCTTCTAAAACTGACTAATGTTATTTCCATCGATTTATACTGAGTTTTATTGACTAAATTAATGGGATGGTTTTTCGTTGTTTCTTGCATTAGATTTACTCCTGATTTATGCCACAACCTCGTCAAATGTAGCTGTAATTGTTTTAGCGGCTCCATTAGACGTTGAACTCCACGAGCGACATACAACCGTAATAGTTTTATGAGTATTTGGTTCGCGCCATTTGAATGCGCGCACCGCCCCTTGCCGAGTCAGAAACTCATCTATTAGAGTAATATCATCAAATAACCCAATAAACGTGACATTATAACTACGCAGATCATTATTAATACCGTCCTGTATTCGTTGCTCGTAACCGTCCCCGAATTTAATAACCCTAACCCTCGGCGATATTGACGCTGTTGAACTTTTTTGAGGTATCCAATTAAATGTTTCCATATTTTCTCCAGACATAAAAAAACCCTCGTTAGAGGGTTAAAATAATTTTAAAGTCGATAGACGACTATTTTATTCTTGTACAAGTTGCCTCATTTTTGAGTTTTTCATTAAGCGAATTGTATTTCTCATCTTTAACAAAGATTTCACTTTCATAGGTTGTGATAAATTTATTATTAGATATTTTTTTCAGTGATTTAGTTATTTTCTCAATAAAAAAATCATCTTCTTCTTGTGTGGTTTTATTATTATATTCCTCAACTAAACTCCCAGCGTTCCAGTCTTCTTTTTCTGAATCCTTTAAATATAAGCTGTTATTTTCATACTTGAACGACAATAACTTTATTTGTTTCTCAGTAGTCGGTTTAAATTCACCAAAACTACTTTTATCCCACGTAGATTTATAGTCAATAACTTCGCATTTCCAATCACCTGCAAACATTTCATCTGAAATAACCTTATCATCTCCACAACCAGACAACGCGAAACAAACCAATCCCAGTAATGCAATTCTTTTCATACCATTTCCTTGACAATTAAGTTTCGGTAATGGTATGAAATTTTAATAATTAAATCAATTACTCCAATTTTAAATTCAATTTGATTGTATTATAATCAAATTACACAAGAAAATATTTTCATTCGAGAGCTCAAAAGTGAACAAAGAAAAAAACGGACTTATAATTAAAAACACGCCAGATTACTATATTGCTAGAGAACAAGTTAATGGCGAAATAATATCTAAACCAATTAGAAAAAAAATAAGAGAAATCGTTTATGAAGTTAGAGAATATATAAAGGATAATGAAACTCAACAAGCAAGTATTGTAAAACTGAATGATGCAAATGATATTATTTTCGAGTTTTTTAAGAACGAATCAGATGATGTGTTTGCTGAAATTATAAACACATACACCGAAGAATTTACCGCAGTTACTAATGATGAAACCAATAAAATAATTCATAAAACCGAAAAAATTTTGGAGCAAGAAGTGGAGCATCAACAATCGGCATTATATATTACTTCTATTGCTGCAATGATTTTTTTTAGTATTGTTTTATTTTTAATCATCAAATAAAAACAAGCTACTAAATCAACGACGATTTAGTAGTCCGCCAGGACGCTGTTCCTGCATTATTTGAGCACGTATTACCTGTTCAAGGTTTTTAGCTAATTGTTGACCATCCTGCTCCGATATTCCACCACTATCGCCTACATTTACAGGCATATTGATTGTTAGGTTGATGCTTGAGCCATTCTTACCTGATGTGATTTGACGGTTGCTTAATACCCGCCCGTTCTCACCTGGAATCAGGTACTGTTTACCGCCCTGCATTAGTATCTCTGGTTTACCTCCCTCACCGACTCGATACGCATTATTAGCCAAAACAGAACCACCATTTTTACGAGCGCCGGCAATCGATGCCGCTTTCATCGTACCAAGAGCAGTTATATAAGAAGATGATCCAACTGTCGCCGCTGCGCCTTGTGTTGCAATTGAAGCATACATGGCGGCGGGTTGATAGGCTGCTGCTAATGCCGCCGCTTCTGTGATTTGAGTTGCTGTAGTTGCCGCTGATGCTGATTGGGCTACAATCGAGTTTTTGACGTACTGCATGCCCATTTGAACGAGTGAGCCTATTGCCTCATTCAAAATCACATTAGCAAAATTTTGCATGGCTTGAGTGGCTGTCATAGTGCCTGACATCAGACCTGAAATAGTGCTTGTGGCGCTACTTGCTAAGCCTTCCAGTGATGAAGCTAGAAACTCGTTAGCGTCACTTTGATTTCGCCATATTTCCCATTGAGCATTGATGCGGTTTTGTTCGAATTGATGATTTGCAGCCTCGCGGAGTGCAATGGCATTTTGTTCGGACATCCATTTTTGAGTTTCGAACTCTTGAATTAGCGCTAGTTTTCGTTTGTGCTCATTCTCTAGGGCGAGCACTGGGTCAACCTGAGCCACAGCATTATCAATATCAGATACTACTGCGTCAGACTTAATCTTAGCCATGTTTATCTGATGTTGTCGCTCAAGTTGTTCAAGCTTAGCGTTGTATTCCTCTTGAGTTTTTATTTCTCCCTCTTTCCGTAATACATCTAATGATTTTTTAGATTGTTTAAATGAATCTTCTTCGGCTTCAATTGGACTTTTCAAAGCACCTAACGCTTTATAAGCTTGCGATGCCTCGATTAATTTTTTCAGTTCCGCTGTTTGCTGAGCTGTAACTTTGCTACCCATTTTTTGGGTGATCGCTAACAGCTCGGCTTCGACTGTAAGTCCTTTCGCTTCGAGTTTAGCAACTTCTAATCTATCTTTCAGTTCTTTAACTCCGTCAGCATATGATTTTGTAGCGCCTCGTCCTTTTTTATTGCTTGCGCTTAGCCGTTCGTTTGCATCAAAAGTTTTACCTAGCGCCGTGAATAACGGTTCTAATATTTTTCTAACATTTTCCGACACTTTAGACCATTCAATTGTCCCTGTTATTAATCCCCTTAACGTTGTTTTATACTCTTCTCCTGCGTCACCAAGTTCATTAAGTGCATTTTCATAAATATAAGCCGCTTTTTTTGAGCCTTCCATCTTCATCTCTGCAATTTCAAGCTGCGTCGATAAAGATTTCACTTTATCGTCAATCTTATTTTCACCAACACTTTTCAAAGCATCATCAAGCGATTTTGTTTTTTGAGTTGTGTTATCAGTAGCGTTGGCAGCTTCAAGATTTTTTACTTTAACCTCATCCCAAAAATCAACAGCCTTATTAAATCCCTCAACCATAACAGCCATGAGCTGTTCTTCGGCTTTAATTTGCTTATTAAGATTTGCTATTCGTTCTTGCTCGTTTTTGCCTTTTCCGTATCCTACTTTAATTTTATTTTTTAGATTGGTAATTTTCTTTGCTTGGTTTTCAATTGCTTCATTCTGCGCTAAAATTTTTTCCTTGAGCTCAACTTCAAATGCTTCCTTTTGAACTTTAGAAAGCCCCTTATATTTTTCTGCTAATGCCGCTATTTCATCAGTTAGTTCTAGCGCCTTTTGTTTTGCCTCAGACGCTTTACTTGACCATGTCATTAACGCCCCAGCGGTCAGCAAAATTATACCTGCTGGTCCGCCTAGCATCGCCATAGCTGCGCGTAAGCCATTGGCAGCAAAACTGGTTGCCTTAATTGCTGTATTCAACCGTCCTTGTGCTGCTGTTTCGGCGTTAGTGGCAGCAGTTAGAGCCAACGTGTTCGCTTTGAGCTGAGCTCTAATTGCATTTCTTGTTTTTTCAGTTTGAGCTAGTTTTAATTGTGCTGATAAAGATTGTTGTGCGGCTCTTACGTTAGCAAGTTCGGCTTGAGCCTGCTGTAATGCCGCTTGTGCTGCCAATTTTTCCGCTTGCGCTTGGCGCATATCAGCAATCGTTTTTTCAACACTCTGCTTAGTCGCACTTGCTAATGATGTAATATATTTACCTGCATAAACCGCTGCTAATGCGCCAACTCCTGTCATTAAAATATCAACGTGCTGTGACATTAGAATCAATGAATCAACGAGCAATTTAGTTGCACCAGTTGAATTATTTAGCTCTCCTAAATATTTTTTTAGGTTATTTGTTACACGATTAATGCCGTCCTGTACTGTGTTACGCATATTATCAGCTAGCGCCGCCGTTTCTTCTTGAGCTGCAATCATGGCTTCAGTGAATTGCGACATTGATAATTTGCCGTCAGTAGCCATTTTTCTAACTTCTGTTTCAGTTTTATTTAGCTGTTTACCTAGAGTTTTAAGTATGCTTGGCATTGCATTAAATACTGACATTGCCTCTAAACCAGCCAGCTTCCCTTTCATTTGGGCTTTAGTAAGAGCATTAATTGCAGATTCAGCGCCTAATGAGCTGGTTTTATTAATAGTTAATAAATTCGACAGAGTGTCAATATAAGACAGCGTGCTCTGCGTGCTATATCCCAATTCGCCCATAGAGTTAGAAAGGCGAATATATAACTCTGATGACTCTTCAATTGTGCGACCGTTTCGGTCAGAAGTAGCTAGGAGCTGGTCTAAAATGTCTTTAGTTTGTGATGCGGTTGCACCAGTGTTTTGTATTCGGTCTTCTAATTCGTTCCAGCTCTGCGCATACGCAAACACAGTGTTTGATATTAACGCGGCAGATACCGCTTTAGCAATGGAGGTAAACTTACCTAATGACCCCCCTGCGCTTTTAACAGATGCATCAAGCTGATTCATGCCTCTTGATGCTGTTATGCCGCCAGTGTTTAAGTTTTTTAATTCTTGAATAACTTTTTTAGATTCGTCTAATAACTGCTGTACTTCCAGTGAAACGGTATATGTGATATTTCCGTCTGTATGTTCCGCCATAATTCACCCGTAAAAATGGCTATTGAGCCGCTATTGTTTTTGCTTTTGTTTTTGCTTTAGTCTTAGCTTTTGCTAATCTTTTTTTCCGCAGTTCCTGATAATCAGAAACCACTTTGTCGTATTCATCTCTGGTCATTCCATCGTTATCGGGGAATTTATTAGCCATTAGAAGAATATATTCTGTCATTGTTAATTTTTTTGCCTCATCTAATGACAGACCTAGATGTACTCTGGCATTATTAATGTAATCGGTGATTTTAAATTCTGATGAATAAGAGGTGTTTTCATTACGTTGTGAAATTCTAACTTTAGCCCGCCCTGCAACGCCGTAATCGAGTAGGGTTTTAGCTAGTAAAAAAATATTTTGTTCGGGCATTAAGCCTCTTTTTTTGTTTGTTCCACCTATTAAATCGGTTATGTCAACATCACAACAGCACCTCAATACTCGTTTTGCTGTTTGTAATTTTAAACGCCTTTTTTCATTGATGTATTTAATTAGATAACTGTATGGCTCCCTAAAACGAGTCATTGCCTCATACTCAGAATTAGATAGAAGAACAGTATAAGCGTTTATTATCTCGGCAGGTTCACCTAATTTAGATAAGTTTTCAAATGAGGGAATAAAAACATAATTATTTATTTTGCAACGTAATGCACCATTTTTTTTAACCGAAACAACGATTTCGCCTATATCTGTTCTAATCATTTTATTTCCTATTGTTTTGATGCTGGAATTATGGCGCCTGAATAATTTGGATTGTTTTAGATGATGCGGTTTTAAACTCTAATGACGCTTTTACGAGTTCGTTTGTCCCACCGCTCCAACTAAACGAGGTAATGTTCATATAACCAATAAAAATATTTTCGCCATGCATTAAACGAACCCAGATGGATGGTTGACTTTTATTTGCAATTGCTGTAGCAAAATTACGCTCGAATTTATAGAAGCCATACTCATCAAGCTTATCATTAACCCTAACCTCCCCCTCGAACGGGAGCGAGATATCAGCGTTAGTTACAATAGATTCAACAAATCCCCCCTGATCATCAGCATCACTGGTAACGGTGTTAGGGCTGAAATCCAAGCCCTTTGACGTTCCAGCCATTAATGATTTCCAATCAGCCTCGCTGGGTGGTGTTTTTTCGCAACCGTCTGCGACCTCCAGCACTACAGCTCCTCCAAATAATTTATTATTTTGTTGTGTACAGTCAGACATTTATTTTCCCCCATAAAAAAACCGCCGAAGCGGGTTGTAAAATTGTTTTTAACTAATTTGAAACTAACCGAATTTGCACGAAACCAGAAGCCGATAAACTAGCCGATCTTCCTCTGTTGTAACAGGGGCAGGAATTGCACCAACAATTTGGATTAATCCCGTCTCATTGGTGTAAGGATTGTTTTTGATGTAATCAACAATCGTTGACACATCATTATCGATTGTTTCAATGTCGTTTACTGCACCGATAAAATCAATGAGCGTGCAATATTCATTACACAAATTAGTTTGAATTATTGATCCACCATTAGGTCTAAAAACAATAAATTTATTATTTTTAGTTTTGGTGTCACGCCATTTGAGATACTGAACAGTAAACCCATTCGTAAGCCCTGTTTTTTTTAAATATTCAGCTACACGCTGATACATTTTCATAATCTCAACTCCTGACGAATAACCTGATTAATGGTTTCTCGCTCGTCTCGGAAACCCTGATACAGAAATTCTTTTCTAGCTGTGGAACGTCTGAATCTCATTGGATGGTTAGGATCATGAACATATGCGGCATAATTAGCGGAATAACCAACGCGTCCAGTTAATCTAGTGCCATTAACAAACATTTCTCGATATTGGCTATTGATGAGCATTGATGTGTCAATAGGCGTATAAAGAGCCGCACGAGTTCCACCGATTAACAAGGCGGATTGTATAGCTCTTACTGCTTTTCTACCTTGAACATCACCAATAATACTATTTAATTGATTAATACACTCTCTAGCCCCACGTACCCTAATCGCCATACTAAACTCCTGTCATGAGAACATAATCATCGGCTAGTCGTTCGAATGTGTCTGCATATCGTGTGATATGTTTGATTTCAGAAGCACCAGCCTTAATTGGGTCTAACTCGGATGATTCGCCAATGAGAATAAAATCACCCTCATTGGCTTTATCGTACTCAGTCCAAAATGTATTAGAGCGTGAAAATTCAGAACCAATACCACTGACACCAATGGATAGTAATCCTGCAATTTTAGTATCTAGTCCATAATCACAACTAATCACGTCTGGAGGATGAAATGTTTTAGTACCAAATTCGTTCTCACCAATGACACGCCAAATGGTGGCTTTAGCTGTATATGTCCAACGGGCAACACTACTCATAATGACCTCCGACAACCGCAAAAAATCCCGCTTTCTTACCACTTAATGGCAAATCAGATAAACAGTTATTTTTATCCCAAACGCGAATTTGAGTTAGTAGGTGATCTGTACCACTACTATCGTAGTTAAATGATCGACTACCACTCTGCGAACCTTGGGACGCTATTTTTCTGGCTCCTGACAGTGACGCTAACCGAGCAACCGAATATATTGCCAATAATTTTGCGGTTGCCTCACCGTACTGTAGTAAACACGTTTCATGCTGGCTCACTTGCTGTATTAATAGCTCTAACACCGAGTCAGGAATAGAAAAACCCAGCTCGTCTATAAATAATTTAACTTCACTTTTATTGATTAGCTGGGTCATAGGTTATTTCCCTGTGCCGCTTAATTTGGCTTCAAACTCTTCTTTGAGTCGTTTGGCAAAATTAGGAACCGTTTCTTTAGATTGTTGAGGTGTTAACTCATGCTGTGCTGCGAACTCAGCAAGTTCTTTACCGCTTTTATTCGCTAAGTTAACTTCTTCGCCGTTTACTATAACGATGAGAGGGTCAGGGATCGTCTTAGGGTCTTTTGGCGGAGTGTTAGGCTCTACCCCTTGCTCTAAAACAATAACCCGATCAACAAATGCAGGGGGCATATCTTTAGCTGTGAATTCATGACCAATAGGAAGCTCTGCAATCTCACCATCTATGCGTCCATAACAGCCGCGTTTCGTCACTCTTAATTTCATTATCAGTTACCCCTTAGCGTTAAATACTTTGCTCTTACCGTTAAAATCTCGTTTAATTTGCAAGCCGAATGCTGACCAAATGAGAGTTTGGTAATTATCATGCGGATTAATGCGTTGTTTCATAAATGAACCGATTGGAGCGGCAATACGGGTTTTAATGTACTGAGCATTACGAACGTAACCGATAAAGTGGTTGAGTTTTAACTCATATGTTTTGGTGAAAGAGCCGATATGTGTTGCATATTTAAGAATATAGTCTTTTACTGTACCCTCTTTAAATCCATTTGAATTTGAATAAGGTGCATTTAAACGTCTGTCAATTTCTGGTGAAATGAAGAGTTTTACTGGTTCCGCTACGAGGTTATCATCCAAAACTTTTGCAAAATCTTGTACAAAAAATTTGATGATGTCATCGTTACTGGTAGAATCTGATGTTAAATCGATATTACAACCTGATGAGCCCAAATCAATTTGATTAGTGTTCTCATGGTTTGTAATACCTCTACCTTGATAGTTCTGAACCTTGATTTTATCATCACCCATTAAAATGTATTGCGCCATGTTTCGACGGATAGCGGCAGTGGCTGCTTCTTGATCGTCTGACATTGCATCAATATTTTCAGTTTGCAAACCTAACCATTCACGCCATTCACGAGCATAACCAGTTTTAAAGATTGGAATAGGATCGCCATAATGATCATAAACAACTTTATCTAGTGTTTCTGGCTCTTGACCTGACATTGAACGATTAACATGACCAGCATCGCTTGATACACGATATAACGCAGCGGTTTTACCGATTGAGATAGGAGAACCTAACGATAATAAATCGTCTAATAGCGGCGCGCCTTCATCGTCACGAATAACACGAGTAGTGATATTATCAACCTCGCGCCAATAATCTTGTGTTAGAACTGCAGCTTGGTTAGCCTGTATTGCGCCACCATGCATTGCACTTAATTGGTTTTGACCGTTATTAAAAATCTGACGGTTAGCATTTAATTGTTGCCATGCGATTGCTACTTGCGTGCTATTGGTAATTAATTTTTTATTAAAAATAATCTTTTCGTTCTTCATTATTGCTCCTTAAGCTTTTCGAACTCGAACTTGTTCGGCTGTTGCGCCTACGGTGTAATTTTCAAAAGCATAAAAAATGACAGCTTCGCTATCACTTGCTTTTTTTAGTGTCCCGTCACCGTTTGATGTTAATTTGTCACCAACAGTTAACGCTTCACCCGCTTTTACTAAAACATGGTAGGTAACATCGTCTTCACAAATAAATGCAATACCTGATGTATCAGCAGGCACATCATGGCGAATATCATGACCACCCAAATAATCATTTGTAATAATTAATGCTTGCGTTTGCTCACCTGCTGACGAATGTTTCATTAATTTATTACCAACTACCTCAACCAAAGAGCAGGGAGTGATGGCTTCACCTGTTAAAAGGTCAATTGTTTGTGGGTCATTTTTACGTGCTGGACCACCAATCACGGTTTTAAATCTAATCATTATTCTGGAGCCTCCATATTTAATAATGAGTTGTCTTTATTAAATTGATTTACAGCGCTATTTAGCCCTACTGACGTTTGACACTGTGCATAAAGTTCTTTTAGCGGCTCACCTGACAAAGCATTAACCGCCGTATCTGACATGCCGAATTTAGTTTTTACAGCCGCGCGCATCGCTTGCTCTTCGTTGTTAATATTTGCATTAACTACCTGTTCCACTGCTTCAAAGCGTTTACTGAAATCTTTAAACCATGCTGGTGCTTGCTCTTGATTTTGTGCGTTTTCTTTCTCTTTTGCTTTCTTAGCCTTTTCTTCATCTTCGGCTTTCTTTTTGTCGATAGCATCTTTTGCCGCTTGCTCATTGAAAGCTGTTAATAGCTGCTCATCGTTTAAACCGTCAGTTTTAATGCCTTTAGCATTTAATGCCGCTAAAATTTTTTCTTTCATTGGATCTGGTTCCTCTTGTTTATTAAATTTGAGTTTTTGTAATGCATTATGAACAGCACTAGAAATTACGTTTTGAATTGATTGTGTTGAGCTTTCATTAAGTGAGGCGAACTCTATTTGATATTCGCCCTCAGAATTAACGAACATGCCAACGCCCTCATTAGGTGTTGCTGCTCCCTGTTCGTCTAATAAAATCGCGACATGGTCAAACTGCATATTGGTAGCGACCCAATCATAAGGTTTGCCTTTTGACCTGCCAGCCTTGTAGACTTTATTCAGGATTAAACCTGTAGATACATGGATAGGGTTAACGTCCTCACCATTAAACATGGCGACCAAACGCTCTAAAAGCTGCTTGCCCTTTTCGTGATTTCGTGCGAATTCAATATCCACATAACAATCGAGTAAAACCTTATCTTGGTCTTTATGGACATTTTCAGCCCATGCGCCACCATAATAGTCATTAATGGCTTTTGCGTTGCTGGCTGATACAAACTGACCATTAACTTTAGGGTGACCAATTGGCATTAGGTTTCCATTAATGGACTTATAGCTTTTGTCGATTTCATCTTTAGGGTATAAACCATTGTTCATCACCACATCATCAACAACAGGCACGACATCACGAATAACGTAATGCTCTTTGTTATTAATCATTTTTTTGGTAATTTTTGATGATTTATTAATTATCGACAGTATATTGACTGTAATTTTATTCATTTAGCCACACTTCCCTCTCTTTGGTTAGTTGTTCTATGACGAATTTGTTATACGGCTCGCCATTTTCATTTAGTAAAATAGGTATCTGTGCACAATGGCAGTTATACCTATTGCCATTCTCCTCATACCAATTCTCTACCTCCTCAACCGTCCTGATGCGACCATCCCAATAAACGTGAGTTGCTCTACTGGTAGCTAATTTTGCAGACATATGTAGGAGCGCAGTTCTAAGCCCCAATCGTTCGGATGACCATTTAGTTTCATTCCACTGCGCCTGTCTCATAGCTCCAAGCTGTTCTGTTTGAGCTAATGCCCTCGCTTTCGTCATTGATACATCAAGTCGTTTGCTGATGATTTGGGCGGTTTCTCTTGGATTAATGCCCCGCGATATTGAACTAGCTAGAACATGGGATAAATCGGATTTTGCCGTCTGAGTTAAACTTTTCCAGTCATTAAACGTTAGCGTGAACGCTTGCTTAATTTGGTTTTGATATGCTGGCTTGGATAACAACTCCATAAATGTTGTTTGCTCTGCATAATAAGCAGATTGATGGCTCAAATTAATATAGGCTGAGTGAGTGCCTCGCCTATATTCATTCTCGATTGTTGATAATATCCAGAAATTTTCACGCCCTCCCTCAAGTAGATATTCATCCAGAATCCCCTGCATCAACTCAAGCAACGTATCCAGCTCACTAGCTGACAGGTCATAGATGTAATTGGAATTCGCTTGATAGATAGTTCCCTGACTAAATATAAAGCTTTGATTCGCTTCTCGATTCGCTTCTCGCTCAACACCATGTAAATACTGGCTAAACAGCTCTTTTAACCTTAATTTAATGTTTTTGTAACGATTTTCGATATTGCGATAGGTTTTATTCAGGTATTTAAATGATTGGGTGGGGTCTTTCTTATTCTTTGGTATTATCGGACTTTTTATCCTGTTTATCATCAAGCGGATTGCCCTCTACTTTATCGATCATATCGTCTTCGAATTCTGGTAATGTTGGCAGTTCTGCGGCAGCTCTAATCTCGTTCGCTTTAATGACTGGTACACCTAATGCATTAGTGGTTTTAGTTGCCACATCAGCAAGTTTATTAGCATTGTCCAGTTTTTCAGCATAACTCGGAGCGAGTAAATCAGACCATGAGACGGTTATCACTTCGCCTTTTGGAGGCTCAATAATGCCAATTCTCCAAAGCCGCTCAATTAATGATTCAATGACGGAGGTTAAAAATCCATTTCTTCGGCTCATTCTTGTTTTAGCCCAGTCCTTATTGTCCTCAGTAGATGCCCGTTCACCTGTTATTTGACCAATTAAGACCTTAACAGGGATAGGTATTGAGGATGCAAACTTGCTTAATGATGTATTAAATGACGAAGATGGATCGGCTGGCGCAACAGATAATACGCTAACATTACCGTCCTGCATAATAACTGATGAATCGGTGCTTTGATTGAGTTTTTTTACCTGTTCATCCATGGCGTTGGCTAACTGGTCAATTTCAACATTATAGAGTTTGGCAATATCACTTAAATCAACTTCTTTGCTGAAATTAAAATTAAGTTGCCGACTTGCATTTTTAAGAAATCCCTCAGCAGCTCCACCGCTTACTTTTTCAAGGTCTAAGGCATCGTTATAACCTTTTTTAAGCATTGAATAGCCATTTGTTAAAAGCCCATCTGCTGCACGTTCACATAATACAATAACTCTATCAGGGTGCACCTTAATCTCTCGCGCTGGTGCGTTTGTGGCTTTCCCCACAGGTAGACTTATGTAGCGATACATTTTAGGATAGCCATAATCTTCGCTATTAATGTCTGTTTCCCAATCACTGACATCAAGTTGAGCCTCCCAAACAGGAATAAATCTAACTAACCCTTTTTCTTTTGAGCGTTTTAGCGCATTGCCGTCTATAGGCTCGTGCCAATCTTTACTATCTCTAACTTGGAGCAATATAGCTGAGTAACTACCTATAACACCTCGTTTGTCAGCCTCTTTAATAACTGGAAACCATTTTTTGAGAATTTTGGCGATTGTTTTATCCCACTGCGTAACACCCTCAGCGTCTTTTTGTTCGTCACCTTCAAATACTTCTGGGTAATCCTCCCAGCATCCATCAATTAACCTATCAACACTAGCGGAGGCTATGGCATTTCGCTCATACATGTTATAAAAATGACTAAAATTTAACTCTTTTGGGTAACCAAATTCTTCATAAATTCGGTCACGTTTAGTATTACCTGATAGGTTAGGCATACCTCCATAAGCCAGCCGTTGACGGCTTAGAGACTGATTGACAGCTAACGCATGGTTAACCGCTAATTGTAATTGTGAATTCATTTGTGTTCTCTTTTAACCAGTATGCCCATTACATTACTTTGTTTGATATAACCATCTAAACCATACCGAATAGCATCCCAGCAGTGATTATTTTTATCCTCAATGATTGGTAGAACTTCTTCGGTTACTCTGTCAGTCTTATAGCAATACAGTCTTGCCTCTTCTGCAGTATGTTTACAGCGAGGATGGATAATAATTTGCTTGAATCCTTTAAGGTGTGAAATGCCATCTTCAACGCTACCCTGCCATTTTTTAGCAGCGGAAATTTTAAATCCTTCACGTCTTATGTAGCTAATCGTTTCAGGTCTTGAGCCATCGCCCTTAATTGACCATTTGCGAGACTCAGGGACTGAATCATAAAACTGCGGCATTTCGTCAAGTTCAACATGGACGCCATACGCCTCATATTCGATATATAAACAGCCATCAAGTATAAAAAATCGAATTAATGTATTAGGGTCATTAGCAAAACCAAAGTCGCCGCCAAATAGCAATCTCTCGGCTTTTTTATACAGGTCGTCATCAAATCCTTGAATAACATACTTGCCGTTTAACACTTGTTTATCAGAGTTTTCAAGGTATGCACCATCCCAGATCCAAGCATAAGAAGCATAATCCAGTCTAGCTAAGTCGTTTAACCGCTCTTGCTCTAAAACGTCAGGGAAAAAGGGGTTATCTTGATAATTTAATTCGACAATAACTGAGTTTTTAGGAGGGTTTTGCCTAAATCTTAAATCAGTAGGGCTCCCTTTGGTTTCTGGGTTCCACGTTACCCATATTTCAGAATTAGTTTCGCGAACAGTTGGCGTTAATTTACGCCATGCCATTTCAGAAACCTTTTCTGCTTCATCCACCCAACACAGTAATATGCGAGCTTTTGATTTTATACTATCTAGATTATGCCTAAGACCGCAAAATATATAATTAATTAACCCGTTTCGCGTTCTAATGTAATGTTGCCCAATCTCGAAATAGTCATTTAACCAATCAACGGACTGTATAGCCTGTTTGATTTCTTCCATGCTTGAATCAGCCAATGAGTTCATGAACTCACGAGCACATAGAATGGCACCGCTAACCCCTGCCTCTGCTAGTTGATAAGCTTTGACTGCTGTCATTAATGCAAATGTACGGGTTTTAGCGCTACCTCGTCCACCATACGCGCCTCGATACCTGACATTTTCAGCAACAAATACAGGTATTAATTTGGGCGGTATTTGTATCTGTGCTGTAGTCATGTTAAATACTCGTTAGGTTTGTGGTGCGACTAGTTCTATCCTAATTGGTGCGGTTGTAGTTGGGGCGTCAGACTTGCTCAACTTATCCAGTTCAAGTTTTTTACGCTCCAAATCTAATGGCATTTGAACAAGCGAAGCCCTTCTTGTTTCCAGTGATTCAATTCTTGCTATCAACCTGTCAATGATGGTTCCATAGTCTCGACGTCTAAATTGTTTAGTTTGGATAAGTTCATCATTATCAGGTAAACCGCCAATAAGCGATGGTGCTTCATTCAAAGCCTCAAGTTCCAATTTATTGAATTCATCAACCTGTGCTTGTTGTTCAGCTTCAGCTTTTAATGCCCTCATTAGTCGGATTTTACAAAGCTTAAGCTCTTCATCTAATGAGCCTAACTCCATTTCAGCAGAGATAATTTGCTCTTCATCTGTTAGAAATTGGGAATAGATACCACCAGCCTTTAAATTATTTTTATTGCCCTTTGGTGCGCCAGTTGATTTACCGCCATGCATTCGACATCTGCCGTTTGCCATAGCTTTTGATTGACAAGGGCTACCGCTACGAGTTTTAGCCCCGCATAAATTAGCCATTATCGACCTCTAAGAAATTGATTGCATGGGGTTGAATTTAAAAAGCCCATTAAAGAGCTGTTAAGAACCTGATACTCTAGCCTCTGATATAGGTTGTGAACGCCTACTGTACCTACTGGTTTTTTGCCCTGATGACATTAAAGTGCGCGGGATGGAAACAAAATAATCTTTAGATTTTGGTACAGTAAAGCCTTTAGCTCTATAAACTACACTCCCCATTACTAAGACCCTGACAATCTAGCTTTGGCGGATTTAGTAGCTCTTCGACTTACCTTGTCATCATAATCATAAAAACCACGCATATTTATTACCTCCTAATAACGAAAAACCACCAATTAAGGCGGTTATGATTGATTAAATTAACTTATGCTACAAATTTAGCAAAGTCTTTGTCCACTTTACCATCAGGCAAATAGTTAACATTTGCTTCAGGTATATTTATACCTAATTGTTTAGCAACTTCTACACCATCAAGGTACTTATCACCAATCAAGAATAAATTCATTGCTTTTAAGAAAGCTTCTTTCTGCTCTCTGGTTTGAAAACACATAGCGAACCAGTATTCACTATCTGTAGTATTTTTGAAACGATTGTTTTCTGTTTTAATTCTTTCACGGAAGCTTTTCTGCACCTCATCTAAATCAGCTTTGGCATCTTTTTCTGGATTTCCCGTTTGCCTTGGTACGTTATACAGTACGGGGTTTTTTAACTTCTTGCGAGCAGCTTCTCTTTTAGCTTCTGCTAACTTGATCTTAGCATCTTCTTTTATTTTTGCTTTTTCTTCTGGTGTTAGTTTAGCCATTCAATGATCTCTCATAACGGAATATTTCTAATTCAGCAAGTGGAAACCACTCAAGAATCTTTTTATAATCATTTGGTAGATGTTTTTTCAGTGGCATCAAGAATCTTAAATCAAGCCCATCGAATGACCTACCAAAAATCTTATAATCAATTGGTAATTTAATGTTGTGCTTGTTAAAGCAATCAATTAAATCTTTCTTTTTCCAGTCCCAAATTGGGTGATACTTTAACTGGTTGTAACTGATTGAACCATGTGTTGATATCGCCACCCTACGCATTGGGCTATCAGCCGCCCTAACACCATCGGCTACTAAAATATCTTTCTGTAAGTTCCTGCTTTTAACAATAGCTTTCTGGATATGAACATAATCAAAATTAGGTAGTTTAGCCTGTTCTATGCACAAGCAGTTTTGCGGAGCTTGGAAAATAAAATTATTTAGCCACCTGTGTAGCGATGGATGAGGTAATCGAATTATTTTAGTCCCAAAGAATTTCTCATAATAAGTTAGCGATTCCTCGACAAATTCCAAATCTGGGATTAAATATAAATAATACGGGATAACTTCATCAAAATGCTCACGAATAGCTAACCAAGCTGCAATCGCATCTTTACCTGTAGAGAAAGCAAGCAAGGTTTTATCCTGTCTCTCCCTAACCTTTTGAATTGTTTTAATGCCGCTTAAAGGGTTTGCCATTATTATTCCTCTATAGTAAAATAAGAATAAACAACCACAATATATAGAAATAAATTCTATTATGCAAGAAGATAATAAACTTTTTTTAAACAATTTATTAAAAAACGCTCAACTATCTAGAGCCGAGCTATCACGAATTACAGGCATATCAACAAGGCAGATAAGTAATTGGAACACTGCAGAAATACCTAAGTGGGCTATTGCCTATTTGGAGTTACGAGCGAAATATTTACGGTTGTTAGATAAGATTTAATCTTTTTGGGTCGAATTCACCTTAATAACAGTGACCAGCAACGTTAAAAATGCATACGCAATAGCGTATACAATGGCTGTAATTATCCAGCCCATTGCGGCCATTAAAATCGTATTCGCTACCTGTATTAATACTAATAGTGATTGATGAATTTTTTCCTGCTTGATTGGGGTGTTGGCGAACCTTGATGTTAAATTCATAGTATACACAACAAAAACCAAAATAGACATGACAACAAAAAGAACAATTTTAAACCACGCCATAAATATAGCGACGTTTGTCAGATAGGGGTTTTGTGTAATTATGTTGGCCAATAAAATAGCCAATAAAATTAATGGTAATACGAATGGTTTCATTTTGTTGCCCGTCTGTAATAAAAATTAAGAACCCTAAAACTCATTTCTAATTGAGATTTTCTAAAATTGAATGTTTATGAATTTTAGGCATAAAAAAACCGCCATTTAGGCGGTTATTGTTTGTTAATTCGATTGCTATTTTTTCTTGTTATTGAAAGGATGTGAAACTCTTTCTATCCAACTTATGGAAAATAGATAGGTAATTAGAAAAAATGCGGCTGATACCCTAATGAAATCATTGTCTACACTGCGAAAATAATTTTCCCTAAAACAAATACTAATTTGTATTCCTAAAAACAAATACGCCCAAATTATCAGAATACGCCGAGTCCATTTTAATGGTTTGTTATATTTATAATCCTGTTCTGTAAAACGAGAACGGCGAAAATAATAGCAAGCGCACAGAGTAGCTATCGATAAAAAATAATAAATAAAAATAATGAACATTTTTAATCCTTTATATCATTCAATTTTATATTGTTCACCGTTAGGGCGCGTACATAAATAATAGTGCGGAGGCACTTCATCAGCAAATGTCATAACTATAACTATTTGACAGCTATCCGCTAAATCCCGCACATTTGTGATTTTTTCTGGCTCAGGAACAACTAGCGCGGGCTCATCAGTTTCTTTATTATAAAAGAAAACGTTTTCGACGTCTTTAAAAATACTAATCAATGAGGCTATGTCAACCCCAATCTCTCCAAGTAACGCAGCCTCTTTCATTTGCGTATAATGTCGGACCAGATCCTGGCGCCCATAATGCCACAATTTTTTGACAGGCATCCCTAACTCGTTTATTTTAGGCACTAGTTCGAGTTTACCGTGTACAGATAATCCTATATCAACCAAATCATAAACCAGCGTTCCTACTGACTCGGACAGACCTAATTCCCGAGCAGCTGCCTGATAGGTGGATTTCAAAAAACCGTCCTGACCAGTTATGCCCTCCTGTATACTATTCACACCATGAGCGCCAACATATGCACCAATTACACAACCGATCCCAGTTGTGCACATAGCAGCACCAGTTGTAATCATAGCTAAACCGCCAAAAATATAAAGGCCTTTTTTTAGCCATGTAAGCGATTGCTCCAAAAGGTCATCTTCTTCCGCCTTGATTTTTTCCGCGCCTTGCTCATACGCCATTGCACCACTATCTACCCGTTCAACAATATCATTAGCAAACGATTCAATGTCCTGTTTGAACGCCTGTTTAATATCATCATGATATAGATGTTTTTCGCATAATTCATCAGCGCATTGTAATAGACGACGTGCATCAATTCTAATTAAATTGTTTTCGTCATTATTCTCTGAGTTAAATTGTTTTTGATTACCTGCAAACGAATTCGATTGAACAGAACCACCACCAACCCCAATCCCAACATACATAGTACTGTTTAACGCTAAGATTCGATGTCCACCGACTGGCGTGCATTTACACGCAACAATACAGCCATCATAGGCAACGGGTTTGCCATCGATAATAAAGTTGTCTGCTCCCTCTATTATTCTACCAGTACTGCTGCATCTGGGACAGGAAACTAAATCACCTAATAGAGCAATTTGAGCACCATCACTATACCCTTGACCCGACGCCGTGATAATCCTACCGCCATAATTGGTCATATCTCCTAAAATAGCCACCTGTTTGCTCATAGCACATCCTCACATTGTCGTTATATCCATTGTGAATATGTATGTAGTTTATACAATATAGTTGTGTTAGTCTGATTTTTTGTGTTAAATAGTGTTAAACAATGTAAAAATTCGTTTTATGATTAATTATGCAGTTTTTAAAATTACAGCCAGGATAATTTTTATACTTTATGCAGTAAAAATGAATAGTTATTTATACAGGTAGTTAATTGATAAGCTATTAATGAGAAGTATCTAAGTTAGTAGTTTTAAGGGGATATGGTTTCTAAGTTTGGCGACCGCGAACCACCCCCCTAGTACGAAGAAATTAAACATGATACAGATAGAAATGTAACAAATTGTTTAATAACAATAATAGAATAACTCACACACAAAATACCGTCAAGTATTATTCACCACTAATTCCCCGATCGCTCGTTTATCTTTGTTGCACATTTCAATAACATTTAATAGGTGTTCGTTGTATTTAAGACTATCACCGAACGTCATTGGTTTAGGCGGTAAACGAGGTACACACTCATTTAGTAAGTTTGCGGGTATCGGTTGATTGACGTAAATTTTTCGCTCGGTTGTACAGGCTGTCAGAAACAGAAACAGGCACAAACTGATTAGCGCAGTCGATATCTTTGAGTTGCTCATTAATCTGCTCCTGCCGTTCTGTTGATTGATTTTCTAATTCGCGTTTTGATTGCTCGTTGTCTGCGATGATTTGATTGTTTTTAGCAATAGTTTGCTGCAGTTGTTCTATTTGGCTGGTTAACTCGAATTTCTCGCGTTTTAGACGCTCATTTTCGCGATAGTTGTTGTAACCAATATAAATAATTAGAACAAAAATAACGATAATTAATATTTTTGATTTATACATTAGTGAATATCCAAAAATAATGAAAAAATTAAAAACCAGCCCCAACCACGAACACCACCGATAGCCATAATTGCGGCTATGGCAAAACATGCGAACGACATAATTTTTTTTCCTGTTCTCGACGTTTAACTAGCCCATTCAAAACAACTCCACCTGATTTATTCCAACGCGGGAACTCGTTACATGCGGCTCGATAATTTCCGTTATTCAGGTGTTTAAACATTGTAGATGTCCGCATTTTGGTACATCCTACGTTGAACGTGATTGAGGTTGCTGCATCAAATACTGGTTGAGGTAAATGAAACCCATTCGCGTGTCGATTAACACATTGTTCCGCCGTTTTGATATCATCAACCCAGCGTCTGGCGATTTCCTCGTCTGTATAGCGTTTTTGCTCTACATTACCAGTTGAGCCAATACCAACAGTTAACACACCCGCTGGACAATTATATGGCTCTCTAATACAGGATTCAGCATTGCCGATTAGCTCCAGTCCTGCTCTACTGGTTCTAATTTCATCTGAGTAATTTGTTAGAACAATACCGATAATAGCCGAAACACTACAAATCGCAGTCGCGGTGATTTTTTTCATATTTCGCATAGTATTGCTCTCTCAAATTTTTTTTATGATTAAAATCTCTGCGTTTGTAAATCCAATTAATGATAAATGTGGCTATTGATATAATAATACCGATAATAATAGCGATATCGTTTAGGCTCAGAAATCCAAACATAGAGCATGTGACTCCCCAAAAATAGGATACTGGTGACGTGTATTTGTCCATATGAATTTACGATTGTTAGTTAATAGAAATGACAGCGTACTAGCTCTGGGTCTGTGTAGTGTGTGTGTCTAGCATTGCTGTCGATACTGTGAAACCTCAGGACTGAGGATTTAAATAAAAATAGCAATCAGCGGAATAACTATATGTAGTTCATCAAAATAAATGCTGATTGCCAAAAACAGGCATAAAAAAACCGACTTTCGTCGGCTTGATTAATTACATTTTTCGGTAATAAACTTATTGTCATTACCCTGAATTCGTTCTATTTGTCGATTCCTATCGCATTCCCATTCGTTAGGTGGATACATGTTATCCCATGCGGTCATTAGTTTGCTCTGCGCGTCAGATAAATTGATATTATATTTATCCTGCATGTAGAAATATGTGCGGGCAATTACGCCTCTAATTTCCTCACGAGGTTGAAATTGGCGCTGTTTAAAATCCACCGACGATTGGCATTGACCGTATTGGTTGGGTGTTTTAGTAAATTGAGAATAACGGAAATTGGAACGGTCGCCATTTACCTCACCGATAGACGGCTGGAGATTATGCAAATCGCCCTCCATTGTGTTGAAAACGGCATCTTTCTTACACTCTTTACGCCCGCCATTGCGCCAGCATTTTAAATGCCGTCCAAAATTCTCGGCTGGCATAACATGCTCCCATTCTATACGAGCTGCTCGCACCTGATTTTTTCGAGGCGTATAACCACACTTATTAAAATCTACAGAGCCTTTTTTACCATTGAACGAGAATCCACAACCGCAATAAAATGTTGTTTGTTCAGGGTGCGATGAGTAAATATGAACTAGTTGAGTTTTAGCGTTGTTAAAATTTTGAACTGAATTAGCAACAAAAGAGGTTAATAAAAGGGGCAGAAAAAATGGGAACTTCATAGTAAATCTGGGTATATCCTAAAACAAAAAGCCCCCAATCGAGAGCTTTACATAAAAATCCTATCATGAACAGTTTAGTGTACTTTTTGTCCCACGTCAACCTTATTAATAATAAATATCGTCTCTTTTTGATAATTTACTAACAATGTAGCTTTCGAATGCTCGTAATCGTCTATCAACTGTATTTTTTGATATATTTTTTAATTCGGCAATATCCCGTAATGTTAATTTTTCGCTCCAATCAGTACCATCAACAACAATATCAATGCCCTTATAGTACAGCTCGGCTATGTCATGCTGTTCTTTAATTGATTCATCCCGTGAGTTTTTAGCCTCCCTCATGCATTCATCTATAAATTCTAGTTCATTTTCTATATATACAAAATTTTTTCTAGGATATAATTCAGAAAACATAGCGCTAACATTTTTATAACCGCATTTACTGGAATACGCGTTACAAATTCCCCACATTTTTAATAGTTCAATAGATTTAGATAATAAATTACCCTCATTGTTTTTTTGAATAAAAATATTTTGGTTATTTAAATAATTTTCAAATTGTTGTGGTGTAAAATCATTTTCAATGCGTTTATATTCAGACACTATTTACCCCTTTAAAATTCTTCAATTTCCCAACCGCCACCGTGTTTTTTAGCGCGCTTTTTAATTGCCACGAACTTAAACGGGTACATATCGGCAGCGACTTTTATTTTTACGCGGGCATCGTCCATCCAATGCCCTTTTACCTCGTGTAATTCAATTAATCTATCCTTGTTCATTACGACAAAATCAGGCGTGTATGTTGTGTTATCAGCTAATTTGAATTTTAATCCCTCAAATTTAAACCACAGTATTTCATTTGCTCGCTCTAATGTTTTTAAATACTGATAATATTCAGATTCAGTTTTGTTCATCTGACCTGATTTTAATCTACCTAGCGCTAACATTGGTCTCATAGTTTTATAGCATCCTCTTTAACTAATATATCTATCGTTCTCATGACGCCCTCAGCGTGAGCTAATCGGACAAATTCGGGTTCAAATAATCGTGTTCTGCGGTCTATTTCGTCATGGCACGCTGAACATGCCCACGCGCCCTGTAAATCATTTGGTTTCATACCTATACCGCATGTGCCAGCTAATCGATAATGAGCTAATACAGTGGTTTCAGCGCTGTAATTACAGCATGGTAACCGTACCTGACACTCTCTACCTCTCGCCAATTTAGTTAGTTTGCTCATGAGTGTTTTTTACCTATAACTCGTTGATAAAAATTTCGACACTACAACATTTGAATCGTGAACATTTGAATCATTTTTATTTAAATTATTTCGATTAATTATTTCTCTGCGCTGTTCGTTTAAATAAATTAATAGACGTTCAGCCTCTGCAATTCGTTCATCTATTGTTTCTAATTGTTCTAAATCGTTCATTACGCCACCCTTGATAATTGATCTTTGTACTGTTCTGCTAGTCGTATAGCCTCTAATGCATCATTACTAAATTTAACGCCATTTTCAGCACCAAATTGTTCGGCACATGTCACCACGTCAGCGAATTCTTTTTTATTCATTTTCCGAGTTGATAGCCCCATAAACACTAGTCCGCCATCGATCCCCTTGAGGCATTTTTGTCCATGTAAATTAGCAGTAATTAAATGTTTCCATTCTTCAGCAGTTAGTTGCTCTCCGTTCCATTTGACCTGTTTTGCTATATCATTTAAAACAGCCCACATCATGCGATTCTGAGCCAATGAGCGTTTATCTTCATCAATCACAATTCTTAGAGGATGTTTATTATCAATAGGTAATTGACCAATAATATTTATAGCAAATTCGCGAGCGGATTCATGTGTTAATCTTATTTCCCGTATCATTTAATATTTGTCCAAACTAGCATCGTCCATAAAACCAATACCGCTATAAATGTTAATGTTTGATTATTCATTACTATCTCCGTTTACAATTTCCGCACGAACCAGCCACGCAGTTAGCGCCCGAGTTATATACTCAGAGTTTTGCTCCAACAGTTTTGATATAAATTCATTATTTTTATAATCATCAATCCCAATTGGTCTGGGAGTTATTAAATATTTTTTGAAATTTTCCAACTCAATATCCAGCTCTGCAGGCGTTAGTTTCCGTTTGCCAACGGTTTTAATTTTTGTTGTAAAACTCCCATTAATGTGACCTCGAAATATTCGCCTAAAAAAATTAATAAAATATTGCATTATCAATCCTCACGCACTCAAATTATCAACAAGTGAATCTGTTGTAATTGCATCCAATTTGTTCTTAAGCTCCGCAATTTCTCTTTGAAGAACAATCACTTTTTCGCTATCAACTTCATGTTTTAATTTGTTATAGTATTTTTTAATATAATTTTTTGTTGCTTGGTTGTAGTCACCTATCTCTTTCCCTAGTACATGTTTTTTATCAGTGATACAGTAGATAATGCTTCTTTTAATTTTTGGGTTGTGCACAAGGCTTTTTACAGCACCTAAGAATTCAATTTCTAAACCATTTTTTTTGATAACCGAAAAAGCGCATAGCAATTCTTGATAATATTGTTCTCTATCAAAAATGAGCTCTGATAACTCCATATTTAAACCAGTGTTTTTATCGAATACTTTTGCTTCCACTACTTTTTTAACTCTTGCCATTTTTGTATTAACTCCCTCAATTTTTCTTTATCTTTGTCAGTAAATTTCTTTACTCTTTCTGCTAACTCATGTTTAATTTTTGATTTGTTAGCGCCTCGTGTTTTAATTTTAGTTACATAGTCATACGCTATTTTGTCCAACATGTGATGCTGTCCTAGTGGGCAGTGGTTAACTCGATGTAACATGACCAAAACCAAATTTTTGTTTTATTTTGTACAGCTTTGATAATTGTTCCTCACGAGATAACGGTTTGCCTTGAACGGTTTTAGGTAACGACTTATTCGGTGTTGGGATTACCCATCCTGTCATTATTTTTTTTGCCATTTCGCTAATCATTTTTTCCGCTCTGATTAACAATTTTTCTTTTCCCAAATTTTCATCCAGCATTAATCGGTGAAGATCGTTTATTAGCCAATAATTAGCATCACCGCCATAGTCATATTCGCAAAAATCATCAAACCCCTTGTGTTTACCGAATTCAATAACGGCCTTAGTTAAATTTTCTGCGGTTGGTAGCCCGTATTGTTCAGCTAGCCCCCGTTCACACCATCCAATAAATTGCCCTACCGATGGCATAAACGGGTTATTCTGCTGTCTGGCTATACGCATACCCGCATTAATCATTGCTGGATTGATTCCGTTCTCGATAAAACCTACTATCCATTGCCGTTTAATTGCGTTCTCGTCGTTATGATTTAGAGTGTGAAACATTGCAGGACACGCGGCTCTCAGCTGACTGAATAATTTATTTACAACCACTGCAACTTGTTCCTGCTGCTGTTGTTTTTTTGAGTTGTCAACGGCGTTAACGATGTTGATTTGCGGGACTAATTCAGCAATATTTTTCATCAGAACATTTCTCCATTAAGATTATTTATCCAAGACGTGTCGTTTGAGTTGCTAACAGCAGCGTTATTCTTGAGAGGAAACAGCCCCTGCCAACCATTCATGATCGATTGGTTAATTATCAATTCAGGATTTGCTTGTGCCTCCAGCATTTGAGATTGTTTTAACCACGATTGTGGTTGTAGTTTTTTACCTAACGAATTTCTGTAATCAATCCAGTTTTTCCAAACGTCAATACTCACGTTTTTTGGTTTGACAGTCATAGGGTCAAAATCATTGTTTCTTTTTTTTGTAATATTGTTTTTTATAGTGTCTTTTGTAGAGTGACATTTTTTGTTACTGGTGGTAGGTACATTTTTTGTCACTGGTTCAATGCATTTTTTGTCACTGGTAGCATTTTTTGTACCTGCATTTTTTGTCACTGGTTCGGACGGTTCTAAAACTAGTGAATATTCAGTTATTCCACCATTATTTTTAATAGCATTAATTAACCCTAAATTAGCTAATTCAGTTAGCGCCGTGTAAATAGTTCGCTTGTCCTTGATTCCCAAATAATCCATAAACTGTGACGCGCTGATTTTGTCGCTATTTTTACCCCAGCCAGTAGTTTTACGAGTTATTAGGAGATAACAGCGCAATGCATTGGCTGACATTTTCGCCATTAACTCATCAACGACAGCATTAGGAACCTGAAACGAATTAGCTATAAACTGGCTCATTACTCACCTCTCATCGAATATTCAGCGTACTGAACACCATGCTCATTGACTAAACGGCTATCAATATCAAAACCAGCCTGTTTTAGGTCGTAAATGCGGGCGCTTAATCTCAAACAGCCGTACAAATTCAACGCCTGTAACGGATTAATTGTTTTACCACTCTGCAAATGAGTTAATATTCGTTCGCATTGGCTCAGTGTTTTTTTGGTTTTTAGAGTTGACATCACAGCTACCCTTAGATCATCTCATCTATTTCAAGATATTTTTTAGCTAGCGTTTTAATTGATTTGAGCTCAGCTTGTGACACTTCCAACGAGTCATCAGGGACGACTTTCAATCCAAGACATCTCAACAAATTTGCAATTTCTGGTAGATCATCATTTTTCATCCTAGATAACTTGGATTCACTAATGCCCATTTCTATGGCTACTGATGTTTGAGTTTTATCTGCAAGACGTTGCAAGATTATGGTCTCGATCTTTCTCGACCTTTCATGTTCCTTATTAGATAATTTTTCCATTGATTAATGCTCTTTTGTTTTTCGATATATAGCACTATCAACTTTTAATTCACCGTTCGTGATCTCTTGTAATCGATAGGCGTTTTTTTCTGGGATTACTTCTCCCCATTGAGAAACAGCAGCAGGACTGATCATTAGAGCGTCAGCTATTTTTTTGGGGTATTTATAGTACTTGAGTACAGTTTTTTTAAACATGTGTTTTCGCTCCTTAAATTTTAGTTTTCTTGAATATTACAATGTTAGATATCTTAAGTCAATAAGAGTTAAGATAACTTAAATATTAAATGAGGTGTCAAATGACTACAGAAACAATTGGTCAACGAATACGCAGAACTAGAAAAGCCCTGAATCTAACGCAGAAAGATTTGGCAAAAGCCTTAACGGAGGCTACACACGGTTCAATTTCTCAATGGGAATCGGATACAACCACTCCTAGCGCTAAAAATTTATATGATTTATCAATAGCGTTAGAATGCGATTTCGTATGGCTTTTAAATGGCGGCAAAAGGTCAAATGTAGCACCAGCATCATTAAAATCGTTTAAAGTTCCATTAATTAATTGTAATCAGGTTGTTTTGTTAAATCAGCCTGAAAAACTTGATGATTTACCTAATATTGAATATTTAATGACATCTTTAAACGTATCAAAAGGATCTTTTGCAATACAAATAGATGAGGACTCAATGGAACCTGAATTTAAACAGGGCGATATAGTTATTATAGACCCCGCCATCAAACCGACGCCAGGCGAGTTTGTTGTGGCTGTAAAAAATAAAAATGAAGCAGCAATTTTCAAAAAATATCGTGAATTAGCCGATGAGCAATTTGAGTTGATCCCATTAAATCCCGACTATAGAACTGTCAGCACCGTAGATAAAAAAATTCAGATTGTTGGCACAATGGTTGAACACCGAATATTTAGAAGAAAAAGATAGGTGAGAATCACCCACAAATAATCGCGTTCGAGGTTTTTAATAAATTCAAACCGATAACTGAAATGGCGTATATTTTGGGTGCAGGTAAATTGATGATGTTAAGGAAACATGGCTAGGCAGGATTGCGAATAGATAACTGTCTCAGCGATTTTAGGAACCAAATATAAGGAACAAGTGAAAGAATGAATGATAATCTAATAACTCTTAGATATGACGGTCTTGATGCGGACTTTCATAAAATTGAATTATCAAGTTTAGCTGAATCGCTGAAAGGAGCATCAAAAGTTATTTCATCGGTTGGCAACTTCACTGCAACGCAAAAATTTATAAGGAAACAGACTAATCAAGAAATTGCAGTTTATGCCACTGGAGCTAAAGCAAATTGTTTTAGTGTTGAATTGATAATGGACTTTGTGGGTCAACATCAGATATTATCTGGTAGTTTTGGTGCGACTTTTAGTGTAATATTAATGTACGTTTTAAACAGAAACTCAGCTAAAAAAGATGAAATGAGACACTTGAAAGATGCTTTAGATAAAGCAATACAAGAGCTTGGGAATAAGGATAAAAACACTATCGAAAGACTCTTGAATACTATTGATAAAATGGCTGACTCGTTAAAACCATCTGTAGGGCAAATGGTTGAACCTATTGGTAATTCTTGCAAAACTTTAAATGTTTCAAACAATAAAGTGGAGTTAAAAAATTTTGAGCAAGCAGATAAAGATTTTATTAACAATTTAGGTGACGACGAGATTATTGGGTTAAAAGAATATTCTGTTTATATCACCGAACTTGATACAATCAATAGAACTGCGAAAATTTACTTTGCAAGCGATACAGAAAAAAATAGAATTATCGCTGAAATTTCCGACCCAACCCTATCTCCTTACATCAAGGCGTTATCATTGTATTCTCATAACCATGATAGCCCAGAAGCAGAAATAAAAGTGATTGCAAAAGCTACAGTAAAACAAAATAAAATATCTAAATTATTTATCGCTGATATATCATAATTAAGATATATTGATCCTAATCAAACCCGCTAAGCGGGTTTTTTTATGCCTAAAATTCATTAAATCCTACTTTTAATCATATTTTTTAATAAAAAAAGTAACTAATTCCATAAATATTTTAATAATTTAATTTTAGTATTCTTAAATAATTTAAGAATGCTAAAATAATATTTGACAATTAATTTTAGATATCTTAAATTATTAAGCATCAAAACAAATCAACCTACCAATCAATTAGCAATACTACGAGTTACTAATTAGGTAGCAAGATTCAAGTAGCTAGCAGGGGCATATGAACATACTGCGGTTTTGGAAAAATAAATCACATAGTGAAGCTCTTTAAAAATTAGGAAAGTCGAACTTAGTTAACTGGTAATAGTGTTAGCGGCACTGTTATTACTGTTTAGACCCTAGCATACAAAATTGCCCGAACTTATCGAGAAGACCTTTTGATAACTTACGGAAAAAGGCAACACTGGCGAAAGGTTAACTAAGGCGCAAAAACTCTGCTCTAGAGATAACTGAGCATTCAAATCAAAGCCCATTCAATGAGTGGGCTTGAGTTTGATAAAAACTGAGGTAAAAAATGGCTAAAAAAATAGAAGTTAAATTGATAGTAAACATTCAGGATTATGAAAATTTAACAGCGCGCATAGCTGTCGATTATGATAAAAAACAAATAAAAACAATCAGGGAGGTATGCTTTATTAAATATCTCAAGGATATGATGGATCAACACGCTCAACCGATTGTGTATGCCGCCAACGCTTTAGCTGAATTAAACGAAAAAACAATCGAACATGAAGGTTGTTGTGATGAATCCTGACAGCTGGAAAGACAGCAACTACTACATCCGCTTGCCCCAGAAATGGGGCTTTTTTAAGGGATTATTCAAATGGATAAAAAAATTAAAGAAGCTAATGATTTAACTAACAAATTAATCTCTGATGCTGTTAAAAATATTCAATCAAATGATGACGATTATATCATAGATTATTTTGCTGAATTAATATCATCAATCAAAATTAAACTGGGTTCTACTCAATTCAAGGATTTAAAAAACTCATTAAAGTCAGAAATTAGTATTCGACCAGATTTCATGAGCGTTCTAGATAGCGCAATAGTTTTTGCTAGAAGAATAATATATCTAAATTTAATGCTAAAACCAATCACAGATTGGCGCTTGCCATAAAAGCGCTATTCATTATCAACATCCTTTTGCCCTCTCATGAGGGCTTTTTTACAGGACTAAAACAATGAATTACACAGAATGGAAACAGGAATATTTAGAGTGTTTGATTCAGTTAATAAAACAGCATGAATATTCAAAAAATTACAGCAATGATTCTATCAATGAGCTGGCAATTGAATTACTTGAACGTGGTGGATTTGATGAAGATTTTGGGCACTGGGAGGTAACCCCTCCAGAACAGGCAGTGCAGGAAAGTTTCCTGTTATGGTTAACAGATTATTTTGAGGAAGAAAACAATGACTAATAAAGAAGTTATAGCGCGATTGAAGCAAAAGAATTGGTATGTTAAGTGTCAGAATAAACAGGACTCCGGGTTGGTATTACAGGCATGTGACGAAGCAGGAATAACATGGGTAGGAGGAGAAAAAACAACGGAATGGTGTCCATTTGAAACATACCCGTTTGATATCTGTTTTTTCAATAATTCTTACGGCATATCGGCTGATAACTCGAACATTTGTGAAATGTGCGGACTAGAAAACATCACCGACTGGTTCTTCAATGCAATAAAAAATAACGACGGTAATTTAATACCAAAACTCACACCACAGAACGCAGAACAAGAGCATTTGGTGCAAATTCTGTTAGCTATGAAGCAAAGCCTCTATGTTGAGGTTGATTATGGTTCTGGATGGGTAAATGCGGTAACTTTATTTCATAACGGGGATTTTAAATATCGAATAAACCCAAACCCAAACCCAACACCAATACCTGTTTCTCGTAAAATATGGAAAAAAATCAATAAAGAATTTCGATTCATAGTTATGGATAAAAATGAGCGCTTTTATCATTGCAAGAAAGCACCTAAAAGAGTTGATGGAGAGTGGCTTCTATCTGAAGTTGAACATATAAAAAGCCCTCTTGTTTTCAACTCTGACGGCATCGACTGGAGGACCTCATTAACCGAACGACCAGAGGGGGTATAAATGAACAACATACCGACTGATTATGTCGGTTGTAATACACGCGTTACAAACCGACAAGAGAAATTGACTAAGGGCGACAGGGTGTACGCCTTTTTTTCTGCCCTGAGTTTATTTTTTATAGGGCTATTTATATTGTTTAGCTGGATGTTAGATGTGGCGTCGAGGTGATTATATGAAATGGGAAGAAGTTTATCAATCGCTGTCGATTCAAGAAAGAATGATCGTTGATGTGGCTGAAGCGTACAGGGTTGATTTAACAAAATTAGCTAATTTACAAGTCCAAAAACAAGAGAATGATACGCACATGATGGAGGAATTATATGGTAGAGATTAGAAAGGCAGTTAGGAAAAAAGCGAAATTAAGATTAGGTATAGCTGCGCCAAGTGGCGCAGGTAAAACATATTCATCTTTGCTGTTGGCGTTTGGTTTGGGTCAAAAAATTGGTTTAATCGACACCGAGCACGGTAGCGGTGATTTATATGCTGATTTAGGTGATTACGACATTATACAGATTGAAGCGCCCTACACTATCGATAAATACCTACAATCCATCAAAGCGTTTGAGCAAGCAAATTATGACGTAATCATAATAGATAGCCTATCCCATGCGTGGGCAGGAGATGGTGGGCTTCTCGATAAGCAAGGCAAAATCGCCGAAAGCGGTAAAAACAACAGTTATTCTGCATGGCGATTTGTTACGCCTGAACATAATTCGTTAGTAAACGCTATGCTAGCAAGCCCGTGTCATATCATTGCTACAATGAGAAGCAAGCAGGATTACATTTTGCAAAGTGACGGTAATGGTAAACAAGCACCCAAAAAGATCGGTCTAGCTCCAGTTCAACGTGACGGAATGGAATACGAGTTTACGGTAATGTTTGATATTGATATTAATCACAATGCTACCGCAACAAAGGACAGAACGCGCCTATTTGATGGGAATATATTCAAAATAACGTCTCAAACTGGCGAGCAATTGCTTGAATGGTTAAATGATGGTGTGCCCAAAGAAATGGCGGAGCTAAATGACTTCAAAGAAAAAGCAAACAATGCGCAAAATATTAATGAGCTAAAAATCGCATTTCAAACGGCGTATAAAAATTTGATGGGTTTTCCTGAGCAAGAAGAAGCAAAATGCATTTATGACAAATTAAAAGAAAAGTTTACGGAGGAAGAAAATAATGAAACGGTTTAACATTTATTTTGATATCGAAACTATACCAACCCAATCTGAACATATAAAAAATCACATACAAACAAATTTAACACCTCCAGCAAGTTACAAAAAACAAGAAACGATTGATGCATGGATAGAAGAAAACAAAGAAACGGCTTACCGAAAAACCGCCTTAAATGGTGGTTTTGGTCAAATAGTTTGTATTGGCTACGCGATTAATGACAATGATGTTAGAACAATTTATTTTGATGATTGGGCAACATCTGAACGCGAAATTTTAAAAACATTTTTTAACGAATTAATCGAATGTTATAGCCCTAGTGCAGATATTACACCTCATTTTATTGGTCACAATATCGAAAATTTCGACCTGAGATTCATTTATCAGCGCGCTATAGTTCTGGGAATAAAACCTCCATCATTTTTACCGCTAAATAGTAAATCATATAACAATATGTATATATTTGACACCATGACGGAATGGGCTGGAAAACGCAATTACGTATCGCTCAACGAGGTGTGCCTGTCTCTGGGTATTCCACCTAAAGGTGACGAAATTGACGGTTCAAAAGTTTGGGATTTTGTGCAATTAGGGAAACTGAAACAGGTTGCTGAATATTGCGCGGATGATGTTGAAAAAGTCAGAGAAATTCATAAACGGATAGCGTTTCAAGATGTCGCATAAACATCTGTACTAGGATTTAATTATGGAAGAATTTTTAGAGTTTTTAGCTGTTGAGGCCTGTGAGTATGAAATTAAGGATGGGACGGTTATAGTCTTAGATACATTATCTCCAGTTGAAGCACATTTTGAAAATGTTGTTATTCCCGAAAATACAGATTTTACGGAAGGGTTGGATTTGAAATATTATGAGGGCGAGATTCAACTGCCTGAAAATTTAAAAGTGGGATTTGGTCTGGATTTGAGTAATACAAGCATAAAACGACTACCGTCTAATCTGACAATTTATGATAATTGTTCTGTTTATTTAAATGCGCATAAAATCGAAAATGTTTCATACAGAGAGAATTGCGGTTTTGGTAGGCGAACAATATTTGCATTTTGGGCAAATAATGAATTTTTAATTGCGGCAGGATGTTTCGCTGGGACATATTCAGATTTTGAAGAGCAGGTTAACGAGGAATATCGACTTTATAATACTTTAGCCACAAAATACAAGCGCTCAGCCCGAGACTGTATCAGTGAACTAGCCGAAAAATTGGGCAAACCCGACCCGTTCAAGAAAGCAACCGCCTAATGGCGGTTTTTTATTAACTCAATAAACAGAATTATAAGGAGAGCAAATGCTAATTTTAACTAGGAGAGTAGGTGAAACACTAATTATTGGTGATGATGTTTTTATTACTGTTCTTGGTGTGAAAGGTAATCAAGTCAGAATTGGTATTAATGCACCTAAAAATGTGCCTGTACACAGAGAGGAAATTAAAAACAAAATTGACGCGCAAAAATGATTAATCCCGTCTGGTATATGCGGTGATAATCAGTGTTAGCAGTGACCCTGCTCATTTCAGGATAGCCCGCTGATTTGAAATATACAAGCCTGTATCCAATTTCGTCGGTAGTCACGCCGATGGCGACAGAGTGACAATAATTACCTTATTAAGGAGATGCTAACAGCGTTCTAGGGTTTATTAGCATTCAACTAGTGCCAGAAACTGATTTAACGGAGGTGAGTAATGACTAAATTAAATTGGCGTAAATTTCCAGATGAAGCACCAAAAAAGATAGATGGCTTTTGTCAAAAGCTGTGTATCGTACGTATTAGGTTTTTAAATAATTATGGTGAATTATGCGAGTCAACAACATACGACTGGTACGACGAACACGCAGAACTTGATGAGCAGATAGATGATTATGTTGGTAAATGGTCTGAGTGTGATAACGATGAGATAACTCATTGGATTTATGCAGATGAGCTACCGCTACCTGAGGAGTAATTATGTCAGAAAAAATGAAAATAAAACTTACAGCGATATTATCGAATGGTCAAACTTATTCAACAACAGTTCAGATTGATAAAAGCGAATATGACGAGGCGGACGACAAGGAACTATTTTTACAACAAATTCATGATGAATTCATGCCTGAAATAGTTACCACTGGTTATGAAATTTTGGAGGATTAATAATTATGGGTGATGTCGGAGAGGCGTTTAACGAATATAGAAAAATCGTAAAAAAACGAAAAAATGAGCGAGCAAATAAAAATATGAAAATTATTCAGCAGTGCGAATTTAAATATAGTACTGATATGAGTGGTACTGTTTTATTTAAAACACCTCAAGGCACAGTTTGTTTTTATCCAACTGTAAATAAATTCATGTTTAAGAAACGGCTGTGCAGAGGCGACGCTAACAACGTGTTAAATTTTATTAGAAATATGGCGAAACAATTTGAGGATTAAAGATGGCAAACCGAGGAATAAATAAAGTCATTTTAGTTGGTCACTTAGGACAAGATCCTGAAGTCCGTTACATGCCAAATGGAAATGCTGTAGCTAATTTTAGTGTAGCAACCTCAGAATCATGGAAAGATAAACAAACTGGTGAAACCCGTGATCGCACTGAATGGCATCGAGTTGTCGTTTTTGGTAAATTAGCCGAAATTGCTGGTGAATACATTAAAAAAGGTACTCAAGTTTATCTTGAAGGGCAGCTACAAACTCGAAAATGGCAAGATCAATCAGGGCAAGATCGTTACACGACAGAGGTAGTTATTAATCCGCTCGGTGGAACTTTACAAATGCTAGGCTCACGAGAAAACGGTGCGGATGATAGGGAACACAGTACCCAAAATACAGCATTGCGCCAACAAAATAAAAACGTGCCTACACCGCAATCTAAAGCCCCAGAACCACCAATGGACTTCGATGACGATATTCCATGGTAGGTAATAAATATATTCATTATATTTAACCGCTCCTGTAGCGGTTTTTAATATCTATTTTTCCTCTACCATCAAGTTTATTAACATCGGGATATTATATGAAAAATATTGCCAGTTTCAGCGGCGGTCGTTCGTCTGCATATATGGTTTATCAACTAATGCATTCACACCCTGATACAGATTTTATATTCCTGGACACAGGAGCTGAACACCCGAAAACCTATGAATTCATCAAAAATATAGTTAAACACTGGGGTATAAAATTAACGTGTTTGCGAGTTGTGGTCAATCCAGAACTCGGGCAGGCAAATTCCTACCGTGAAATAACGTTAGACGAGCTAACACAGGATTTACAGCCGTTTCGCGATGTTTGTTATAAATATGGGTTGCCCTATTTGGGAGGCGCATTTTGCACTCGAACAATGAAGCTGGAGCCGTTTACACGATATTGTAATGATAAATATGGTAAAAATAATTATCAAACGTGGCTGGGTATACGTGCTGACGAGCCTAAACGGTTAAAACCCAAGGCGGGTTATAAGTATTTAGCCGAGATTTCTGACTTTGATAAAAGAGACATAATCAACTGGTGGAAAAGTCAGCCCTTTGATTTAGAGATACCCGAACATTTAGGTAATTGTGTTTTTTGTATAAAAAAATCAATTAGCAAAATCGCGTTAGCCACTAGGGATGAACATAAAATGGCAGAGAATTTTATTAATCTGATTGACGACCCCAACATCCGAGTTGTAGAACGCGAACAACAGGCTAATAAAATAATGTACCGTGGTAATCACTCGTTGGCTTCAATCATAGCTATGTATCAAAACCATTCACGAGATGACATATTAGCCACAATACGTGGCAGCGGTGGTTATGATTCAGGTTCATGCTCTGAATCATGCGAGCTATTTTCATGTCAGTTAGATTTAGATTTAAATCATTAAATTAATTATTAGATACAACCCGCTCCTAGAGCGGTTTTTATATACGATGTTAAATAAGGAGAACACAGATGAATGTAGATAGTAGCGTTTACGATGTAAACATAGAGTTTGGCAAATTAAATTGCGGTGATTCATTTATCTATATGAATCATCTCTACATAAAATCTAAAGTGTTACGTTCTGAACCAACAGAATATTGTGCAGTAAGACTATGTGATGGTGAGTCTAGATACGTGGCTGAAGCTGAGAGTGTTAAATTAGTCAAAACAAAAGCCGAGCGGGACAATGGCTAACCCACCCTAACCTATCCAAATCAAGGAAAAATTATGACACAACCAACACTTGAACAATTTTTAGATAACGTTAAAAACCACGAATTAACTATTCATCAAAATAATGACGTAGACCGACATTTAATATTTAAGAATCCAGCCACTAACGATAGGCATTTTAACATTACTACATTTCAGGGGTATCTAATAATTACTGGAGAAATGGGCTCATTAGTTTTTTCACAACAAAATGACATGTTTAATCTTTTCCGTTCTGATGATTTATCAATCGACCCATCGTATTGGGGTGAAAGAATTCAATCAACATCATGTGAGGCAAAATACGCTAGTTTTTTAGAGTTTGACATAGATAAGGTTAAGGCCTGCGCGCAAAAAGATTTAGACGATTTTATCAGGGATAACGAGCTATCAGAAGACGACGAATCTGTCCTCCGTCTCAAATTAGAGACTAGTGTTTTGAGTGCGGAGCATGAACACGAAATAATCGATAGAATTACAAATTTCGGCTGTTATGGATTTGATTTTGACGAGTTCTGGGAAAAGGATTACAGGACGTGTAGATATAATTACATCTGGCTCTGTTACGCTATCGTATGGGGTATAAAAAAATTTGATGATTTAAATAAGGAGTAACTATGAAAGACAAAACTTTAAATGAACTTTTAACCGAGAGTATTGACCGTTTTTCGCAAAGTGATGAACCTCAAAAAATTACCGACCTAGCAGTAAAATCATTGTTTACAGAATTGATTCAAAGCGCTTTTTCCCCTTACGGGTCTTTCGGCAGACAAATAGCCGAATTGATAAAAAATGCATTACCTCAGAATTTTGAAGAGATTGCTGCACTACCTAAGTACAATAAATTGATTATTGACTCATTAAGAAACGCGTGGAATTCATCAGACATTGAAAAACAATTCATAGATCAAACAACTGAAGCAATGCAAAAAATTATTAACGAGGATAAAGTGCCTAGCGTTATTTTCCTGTCTGAATTATTAAATGCATTTATGGAAGAAAATGAAGAGCAGGCCGAGGAGGAGGGATGGGGAAAACCGTCATTGATTATTGACGAATACGAGGCTCATTTCCCCTCTTCTTCTAAAACTTGCCATATATATTTTGAGGAACAACCGCCAAATCCTGATTCAATATCAAGTTCTAAATATCAGTTTAAAAATAACCTCTCTGGACATTTAACAGAGGAAACAATTGTACAGAATGGAGCTCTTCATCCAATTTACAAAATTTATTCGGCTAGGTTTGAAGGAATTCAGATGAATAAATTATTAAAACACAATTGCACTAAATTTGAATCAATGATGATCGCGTTGTATTTCGGAACATCAAAATTAGCGCTTGATTGTCAAGCAGATGATATTTATTACCCAAACGATTACGATTAATTATTAAATAATAACTTAGTGCAGAAAGTTAAATAAGGAATAACCATGAAATTTAAGTTTACACCGCCGAAACAATTAAAGGCCTCGATGCTGGATTTAAAAGCAGGGACAACATTTGTGTTTGACCTGGCTGATGGCTGCTCAGTTTTTATGATCCTAAATAAGGAGAGCATTTCAGACGAATTGGAGCTTCCATATGAAAACGACAAATCAGTATGTTTTTCAAATATAGAAACTGGCGAATTTTACTATAGGGTATTCACAGACAGTGAAGATGACTGCGTTTATATTGTTAAACCGACAATAATCCCTGAGTTCAGAACTATTGATGCGCTGGATTACGAACAAGGCGCGAATTAATTTAACGTTCATAGGGGGTGGGAAATCCTACCTATTCCCACCACTAAAAATATCAAACTGGTATAAAAAATATGAAAAATGTTAAACCACACAATATTGAAAACAAAGAGCATAAATTAAAAATCAAATCTGAGCATTATATTAATGTTATCAATGGCACTAAAACTGCGGAAATCAGATACAACGATCGTAATTATCAGGTAGGCGACATTCTAATCCTAAATGAAATTGACGAGAATGGTGTTTTTACTGGTAAAAATTGCGCAGTTATTGTTACACACGTTTTAGATGATAACCAGTATTTACAGACAGGTTACGTGATGCTGAGTTTTCGCATGTTTTATTCAGGTGATTTAAATAAAGATATTAACGAAATCAAGGCACAGGGTATACGGGAGGCTGTAAACAGCACCGTTAATATGGTGCTCCAACATAGAACTATGGCGGAACGTGACCTAACATGGCAATCGTATAGAGATGAAATATTATCGTATGCTAGCTCTCTAAAAAAATAATTTACGATCACTATGACAAACCCTTGTACGATAAGGGTTTGAAGCGATTTTTTGTCATTTTGGATCAGGGTCAGTTGAGGAGTAAATATTAATGGTTAGTTTAAATCAATCTAACACGCCAAAATCAGAAAAGGATTATTGGCGAACACCTAAAAATTTAATAGGTGACGCTCAAATGCTGTTAAATGTACCTCAATTTAGTGTTGATGTTTGCGCGAAAGATGCGGATACATCGATAGGTCTAGCAATTGCATATATTGATGAGAGTATTGACGCATTGAGTCCGCTAGTTGAATGGGATAAAAATAACATTGTTAGAAATGAGCGTTACCACTGTAAACATTTACCAATGTTTTGCAACCCGCCATTTTCGAAAAAATGGGAGTTTTTCCAACGAGCTATCGAGCAATCTAAATCATCGGGACACGAGATTTTAATGGTCATGCCATACACTCCCGCAACCCGTGCATGGCATGAAAATGTTATCAATCAGGACTGTATTATCTATGTTCCTGATGGTAGATATCAATTTCTGTTACCCAACGGTGAACGTTCACAGAATAGTTGCAGTTTTGAAACCTGCCTAATTTTGATTGTTCCGTTCAAATGTGGGAACGTGATAGTTAATTATCAGCGAGGGTAATTATGCGTGTAACAATGATATTCAGTTATAGGTTAAATATATGGAAATCATCACATTAAAAGACGCCGCAAGAATAACCAAATTATCATATACATATATGTTTGAAAATAAAAGTAAATACGGTTTTACTCGTCAAGGCGGTAAAGGCCGATGGTTGGTCGATAAAAAAATATTTGAAGAAAAATTCAATTCAAATAATAATAACGATCGGCTAACCTCTGATCAAGGAGGTAAAAAATGTCGATTAAAAAGCGTGGCGACATCTGGCATATTGATATCCAAGCACCAGATGGATCAAGAGTTAGGCGCTCTACTGGTACGACAGACAAAAGAAAGGCGTTAGAGTATCACGATAAATTAAAAGCTGAATTGTGGGAAATAACAAAATTGAATAAAAAACCGCAACGTCTATTTGAAGAGGCGGTTATTTTATTTTTGAAAGATAGCGAACACCAAGCGCGATTCGACTATAAACAAGCTCACGCAGAATATTTTTTAAAGATCTTTTCAGGCAGAACTTTATCAAGTATTACTGGCGAAGAATTAACAAATAGTATACCAGAATTACATTTAAAAACTAAGAAACCAATAGCTAATGGAACGAAAAATCGATATAGATCAACGATCCTCAGGGTTTTTAGTTTATCCCATAAAATGGGCTGGATTGATGCTGTGCCGTATATTCCTCGTTGTGGTGAGCCTAAAGTCAGAGTTAAATGGATTACAAAGGAAAAAGCAAGCATATTAATTCAAAATCTAAAATTAAATTGGATGAAAGACGTTTGTTTTTTTGCTCTATCCACAGGTGCGCGTATGAGCGAGATATTTACATTGACGTGGCACAATGTTGATTTTGTTAATCGAATAGCAACAGTAACTAACGAAAATGCAAAATCAGGTAAAGCAAGAGCATTATTATTAAATAATGATGCTATCGAATTATTGAGGAAATTAAGATTTAAAAATAATTGCGAATATGTTTTTACTCGTTCAACAAATAAGCGAATTTACGATATTGATAGAAGAGATTTTAAACGTGCATGTACATTATCAGGAATAGAAAATTTTCATTTCCATGATTTAAGGCACACGTGGGCAAGTTGGCATGTTCAAGCGGGTACACCTCTCTATACACTCAAAAATCTTGGCGGATGGGAGACGTTAGAGATGGTGAATAAATACGCCCATTTAAACGCGGATCATATGCTCGGTTTTGCCAATAATGTCACATTTACGGCACAAAAGCCATTTAATGGCACATTATCGAAAGCAAGTAACAGTTAAAAATTTATTTATATCAAGCTGTTAATGGTGGCCCCTACTGGACTTGAACCAGTGACCAATCGATTATGAGTCGACTGCTCTGACCAACTGAGCTAAGGGGCCATTTAGATGTGCTACTGACTTAGTAGGGTTGCGATTATAATAGAGTTAAATGGAATTTGCTATAGTTAAATTAATAAAAAAGGTTGATTTGCTTATTTATTAAGCTTTATTTTATTGGATTTTGGTCAGTTATAAGATCTGATATTATTTGTTTAATTATCCTGATACAATAATTTGGTTTATTTTCGTGCTTTATTGGTTGAGGGAATATTATGTCTATAAAAAAATTATTACTTATTAGTGCAGCCATTTCAACATCATTGTTTTTAAATGCTTGTAGTGGTTCTAACTATCAACCTACGGCTGCTGGTAGTCAAGTTCAGTTTATTGATACTAAGCCTGCTGCTAACTGTCAATATTTAGGTAAAGCAGAAGGTCGTCGTAGTACTTTCTTTTCTGGTTTAAAAACTCACAGTGAGCTTATTCGTGATGCAGCATCGGAACTTAGAAATAATGCCGCGGCGATGGGTGGAAATATGATTTATAATGCGCAAGATGCCTCACAACAATATATTTCTGATATTGCACCAACAGATGTAGTCATGGTTGGTGAAGTTTATAATTGTAAATAACATTATTATTTAATAAAAAAGGGAGATTTTATTCTCCCTTTTTTTAATTTAAACTTGGTTTAACCATTCTGTTTTTCAAATTGCTGCATAAAATCAATTAAGTAATTTACTCCATCAATATCCATTGCATTGTAGATTGATGCCCGCATACCGCCAGCAATTCGATGACCTTTAATACCAATGATGTTCGCCTTAGTTGCTTCGCTAACAAATTTTTTATCGAGTTCTTCATTCGGTGATAAGAAAGTAACATTCATTATCGACCTATTAGCTGTAGCAACAGTATTGCGATAAAAATCAGATTGATCAATAAATTGATAAAGTAATTGCGCTTTAGCTTGATTACGCTTTTGCATTGCATTCAATCCCCCAAGACTTTTAATCCATTTAAAGACTAATCCAGACATATACCAAGCAAATGTTGGAGGGGTGTTAAACATTGAATCATGATCTTGCAAAGTTTTATAATCTAATACTGACGGTAGGATTTTATGAGCATAACCAATAAGATCCTCACGTACAATAACAATTGTAATACCTGATGGACCAATATTTTTTTGTGCGCCCGCATAGACTATGCCATATTTACTTACATCAATGGGTTGCGATAATATACAAGATGAAAAATCGGCAACAACTGTTTTATCACCAAAACTAGGCTCTTCAAAAATTTCAATACCGTCAATAGTTTCATTTGGACAATAGTGTACATAAGCCGAATCATCGCTTAATTTCCATTCAGACATAGGTTTAACCGAGGTTAGACCGTTTTCTTTTACAACAACATTTTGTTCCTTTATTTGACAATATTTGCTGGCTTCTTTAGCAGCACATTGGCTCCAATATCCGCTATTTATATAATCGGCAGTAGTTTTATTACCTAAAATATTCAATGGTACAGCGGCAAATTGTGCTCGAGCACCACCTTGGCAAAACAAAATTTTATAATTTTTCGGTACGTTTAATATCTCACGCAGATCGTCTGTTGCTTCAATAGCACATGCATCAAAATCTTTGCCTCTATGGCTTAATTCCATAACAGAAGCATCAGTATTATGCCAATTTAACAGTTCATTTTGTACTTGCTTTAATACATCAACAGGTAATTTGGCTGGGCCAGCACTAAAGTTATAACTTCTACTCATTACAGTTCACTTCAATCCATTTAAAAAAGAGCTCTATTTTTACACTCTCTTAAAAGATATACAATCACATTATTAGTAAAAATATTTGTTAAATCGCTAGATTTGCATAAAAATGCCGACTGGTTGTCGGCAAGGTATCAGATAATTAAAAAAATAATTCGGATAATTAGGATAACTGCTTTTTAGCGTTTTCAATAGCAATTTTAACTTGTAGTGGCGATACACCACCTTTAGCTGAACGTTTGGCTAAACAAGATTCTAACGATAGTACTTCGTAAACATCTTCATCTATAACTGTGCTAAACAACTTTAATTCTTCTAATGAGAGTTCTTCTAATGCTTTTTGTTTTGCGATTGCACCAACAACAGCTTCACCAACAATATGATGAGCTTCTCGGAAAGGGATGCCTTTTAAGACTAAATAATCAGCAAGTTCAGTTGCATTTGAGTAACCTTGTTTTGCTGCTTCTTGGCAATTTTTATAATTGATTTTGATATCTTCTAAAACTAAAGCTGACATATCTAAACATTCTTGCCATGTGTCGATAGCATCAAATAAATGTTCTTTATCTTCTTGAAGATCTTTGTTGTAAGCCAAAGGCAGGCCTTTAAGTGTCATCATAGCGCCAGCCAATGCTCCAGCCACTCGCCCAACTTTACCGCGAATAAGTTCTAATGCATCAGGATTTTTCTTTTGAGGCATAAGTGACGAACCAGAAGTTACTCTATCGGATAATTCAACAAAATTTGCTTCACCACTATTGAAAATAATAAGGTCTTCAGCAAAACGCGATAAATGAACCATCCCAATGGAAGCATTGTTAAGTAATTCTAGAATATGATCACGATCGGATACGGAATCTAAACTATTATTAGTTGCTTTTGCAAAACCGAGCCAGTGAGCCAATTCATCGCGATCCATTGGATAAGCTGTGCCGGCTAATGCTCCAGAGCCTAAAGGGCTGACATCTAAGCGTTTTAATGTATCTTGTAATCGGCTAATATCTCGGGTTAACATTTCAAAATAGGCTAAGCACCAGTGTGCAAAAGTAATCGGTTGAGCGCGTTGTAAATGAGTGTAACCAGGCATCACAGCATATTGATGTAGTTCTGCCGTTGTAACTAGCGCTTGGCGTAAACGATTTATCGCATTAATTAATTGTGATATTTCAACCTTGCACCATAATTTAAGATCGGTGGTTGACTGATCATTTCGGCTTCGACCTGTATGTAGTTTTTTACCTAAATCACCAATTTTTTCAATTAATTTTTGCTCCACCCAACTATGAATATCTTCCGCATCACTTTGTAAAATTTGCTGCGGGTCTTGTTGAACCGAATTAAGTAATTCATTTAAAGCTTTTTCTAATTTTTTCTGTTCATCATAAGATAAGACATTAACAGTAACCAATGCTTTAGACCAAGCAATTGACCCAATGATGTCTTGCTCTGCAAGACGATAATCAAAACGCAATGAATCATTAAATTGTTTAAATCGTTGATCTACCGCTTGGCTAAAACGCCCACCCCATAATGCCATAATTACCTCAATACTATCTTTCTTTAATTATTTGTACTACGATTTTTATTTATCGTTGTTAACTGGTTATAGTTTTATAATAAATTTAAATTTAATCAACAGTAAAAGCAATATATACAGGACATTGCCTGTATATATTGGTTACTTTATTTAATTTAACTGCAAATCAGAAATTACTTTTTCGCTTTGGATTTAGTTTTGGCTTTAGCTGTCGCTTTTTCCTTATCTTCTGCTTTGGTTGCAGTTTTTTTAGTCTTTTTGGCTGGTTGTTTTTGCTTTTCTTCATTTAAAGCACGAATGCGTGACGATAATGAGAATAGACGAATAAATCCACCGGCATGGCTGTGATCATAAACTTCATCTTCTCCAAATGTAGCAAATTCTTCATTATATAAGCTATTTGGAGATTTCTTTTGTACAGCAGTTGCACTGCCTTTATAAAGTTTTATCACAACTTCACCCGTCATATCTTCGGCTAGAACATCTGCCGCCGCTTGGATTGAACGACGATATGGAGCAAACCAGCGACCATCATAAACAACATAAGCCATTTCTAAACCTAATTGTTCACGCCATTTAAAACTATCACGATCTAAAATTAATTGCTCTAAACCTCTTAAAGCGGTCATCATGATGGTTCCACCCGGAGTTTCATAACAACCTCGAGACTTGATACCTACTAAACGATTTTCAATGATATCGACACGACCTACACCGTGTTTTGCACCAATTTTATTTAATGTTGCCACGCAGTTATATGGAGATAATTTTTTTCCATTAACTGAAACAACTTCACCTTTTTCAATACCAATGGTGACAAGTTCTGGTTTATTAGGTGCATCTTCTGGTGAGACAGTCCAAGCCCAGCAATCAGCATTAGATTGATTCCACGTGCTCTCAAGAACGCCACCTTCTGTAGAAATATGCCATGCATTTTCATCACGACTGTAAATTTTTTCAACTGTTGCTGTGGTAGGAATTTTACGAACTTTTAAATAATCAATTAGAGCTTCGCGCGAACGTAAATCCCATTCACGCCAAGGAGCGATTACTTTAAGTTGTGGAGCTAGCGCCGTATAGGTTGTTTCAAAACGAACTTGGTCATTACCTTTACCTGTTGCTCCATGACAAAGTGTATCTGCTCCAACTTCTAAAGCGTATTCCACTTGAGCTTTAGCAATAATTGGTCGAGCCATTGAGGTCCCTAGATAATAAGTGCCTTCATATAAAGCACCTGTTTTTAATACTGGATAAACATAATCTTTAACAAATTCTTCTCGTAAATCGACAACTTTACAAGCTACCGCACCTGATGCTTTAGCCTTTTTTTCGACATCTTTTAATTCTTTCGGATCTTGACCAACATTAGCCACAAAAGCATAAACTTCACATCCGCCATAATTCTCTTTTAGCCAAGGAATAATCGCTGATGTATCCAAACCACCTGAATAAGCCAATACAACCTTTTTTATTTTACTTTTTTTCATGCTATACCCTTTATAAATTAACTTACGATAAGTAAATGAGCTAATGTTTATATGTTTTCAATATTTTAAATATTGGTAACTAGTCTAATATACTGTTTGTATTTTATTTAAGCAATAATTCTTGTGCCTGTTATATCTGATTTTCCGTTAAATAGTTCAATTAATTTATCTGATTGTTTCCAACTTGCAATATCAATAGGTCGTCCTAATGATGTTGCCGCTTCGAAAGCTGAATTAACTTTGACAACCATGCCATCGGTAATTACGCCATTTGCAATAAGCAGATCTGCTTGCGCTCGCGTTAAAGATTGAATGAGCTGTTTATTCTTATCCAGAACGCCCACCACATCAGAAAGCAAAATCAAATCCGCATTTAAAGTTTTGGCTAAAGCTACCGCAGCATGATCCGCATTGACATTCATCATTTGTCCATCTTCAGTAATACCGATTGAACTGACAATAGGCAAATAGCCTGCATTTATCAATAAATTGATTAAAGTGGGATCGCCGGCTCTAGCTTCACCTACATAACCTAAATCTTCCGAAATTTGTTTAACTTCAACACTATCACCATCAGCTAAACAGAGTCCAACAACTGCTATTTGTAGTTTTTTGGCTTCTGACAATAATCGGGTATTCGCACTACCAGCAAGACTACCAACAATAACATCAATCTGGTCTGCAGGCGTAACACGTAAACCATTACGACGAACAACTGGCATTGATAAGCGATCCATTAATGAATCAACAACGCTACCGCCTCCATGAACAATAATTAATGGTCGACGGAAATTCTTTTTATATTCATGAATAATAACAAATAGATTACTTAAAGCATCTTTATTATCAAGTAATACACCGCCAAGTTTAATAATTAATGGTTTCATTTCTGCTTCCTATGTAGTTTTAATTTTGGTTAATTATCCAAAATCAGATTTATTTAGACTTTAAAATAGTAATTAAAAATAATGTGTCTATTATAATAGTGAAGTCGTTTGCTCATAACCAAAACGAATATTCATACATTGCACAGCCTGAGCGGCTGCACCTTTTAATAAATTATCCTCAACCGAAATCAGAATCAAATGACGATCTTTTAAGGCAAAACCAATATCACAATAAGGCAGACCTACCACTGCTTTTAAAGCAGGCCAATCTTTTTCATAAACTCGAACTAATGGTTTATCTTTGTAGTATTTATTTAATGCATTAAGGATATCTTGAGAAGTTACCCCTTCTTTAACTCGACAAGTAATGGTTGCATGAATACCCTGTTTAAAACAACCTAAATGTGGTGTAAAGATAACCTGCTGCCCTAAATGTATTGCAATTTCGGGTTGATGGCGATGAGTAAACAGACCATATGCATGCAAACTTACCTCACAAAAACTATTGTTATGCGTTGATTTTCGACCCGCACCACTTACACCACTGACTGCATTAATGACTGGCCATTGAGTATTATCTAATAAATCTTCTTCAATTAGAGGTTTAAGCGGTAATTGTGCAGCTGTAGGGTAACAACCGGGGACAGCAATCAATTGCGCTTGTTTTATCTTATCATCATTCCATTCAGCTAAACCATAAACAGCTTTATTTAGCCATTTTTGATGCCGATGGGTAAAACCGTAATAATCGGTATAAAAATCTGGAGAATTAACACGATAAGCACCAGATAAATCAAAAACTGTGCAACCTTTTTCTAAAAAGTAAGGGGCAATTTCATGACTAACAGAATGCTCTGTAGCTAAAAAGACAATATCAACTTCATTGATATAACAAGAATAATCAGATGTGGCAATAAGTGGTAGGTCAATTATTCCTTTTAATTGCGGATGTAGATTATTATCAGAAATAAGTTTACCGCCGTCTTGACTGTTTTCCGATACCGTTAAAGCGATTAATTCAATATGTGGATGCTTACTTAAATAATAAGCTAATTTTGCACCTGCATAACCACTCGCTCCAATAATAATTGCCTTTAACATGTCTATCCTAATTTATTTAAGTGCAACAATGTTATATATAGTAGGTTATTTATAAAGTTAACACAAGTAAAAAATGAATTTTTATTCACTTTTTATGAATTTATTTTCAATAAAAGCTGTTTATATTAATGCAAATACAAAGTAAAAAATTAAAATAAAAAACTAAGTTAACTATGCCTGCTCTTAAATATTAGCAGGCATATAAAATGAATAGTTTATTTCAATTGAGTCGCGGATTTTAATATCGCTATAAGTAATTCCCAATATCGAATAACACTTTGAATATTCACTCTTTCATCTGGAGAATGAGGTGATACAATTGTTGGACCGATTGATATCATATCCATATTTGGATAAGCTTGCTTAAACAATCCACATTCAAGTCCTGCATGAATGACCATAATCTTAGCTTTTTGTGAGAATATTTCGTAATATTTATCTTTAGCTAATTGTAAAAGACTTGAATTCAAGTTTGGCTCCCAACCTGAATATCCTCCACTGATTTCGTAATTGGCGTTGGTTAATTGACTAAGCGATATCAGAGTTGAAACAACTGCATCTTTTGCGCTATCAACTTGTGAACGAATTAGATAATGCGTATTTAATTGATTCTCTACAATATTAACAATACCTAAGTTAAGTGACGTTTCGACAACACCATGCAACTGATCGCTCATACGAACAACCCCATTAGGTGCAGTATGCAAATAGTTAATTATTTTATTTTGATGTTCAATAGTTAATACACGTTTAACTTCATCAGAAGTTACTTCAGCTAAACTTATCTGTATAGAAGGTTCAACATGCCCTAATTCATCATTTAAAATTGTTTGATATTGCTTAATAATAGATTCCAGTTGAGGTAAATCTTGTTTACTTAATGTCATTTCAACAAAAGCTTCTCTAGGGATGGCATTACGCAACGAACCACCTTTTATATCAGCTAATCTAAACGAAACATCTTGCGCATATTCAGCTAGAAAACGGACCATTAATTTAATTGCATTACCACGACCTAAATGAATATCGCAACCAGAATGTCCTCCTTTAAGGCCTTTAAGCGAAATACTTATATAACAATCATGCTTTTCTGGAATAACTGCGTATGCAACTGCAAAAGTGGAAGTAAAATCGACTCCACCAGCACAACCTGTAAATATTTCCCCTTCATCCTCTGAATCGGTATTGATTAGATAATGACTTTTTAACCAATTAGGTTGAAGACCAAAGGCGCCATGCATACCTGTTTCTTCTGACGTAGTAACTAAAACTTCAATAGGGCCATGTTCAATGGTAGGATCAATTAAAACCGCTAATGCTGAAGCCAATCCTATACCATTATCCGCACCTAAAGTTGTACCTCTAGCTTTTACCCATTCACCATCAACATAAGCTTGAATTGGATCAGTAGTAAAATCGTGAACGGTTCCTTCATTTTTTTGTGGCACCATATCCATATGTGCTTGTAGGGCAATAGATGGACAATTCTCCATGCCTTTACTGGCTGGTTTCGTTAATAAGATATTACCAACTTTATCAAGTTCACAATGAATGTGATGGGTATTTGCAAAATCGACGATGTATTTAGTAATCATTTGTTCATGATGAGATGGATGTGGAATTTTACAAATATCGTTAAAAATCTGCCAAATAGATTTTGGCTTTAAAGTAGAAAGCATAATTTAACCTCAATATTGTGTCAGTAATAAATTAATGAGTAGTTTTTTTCGTGTAATCGCTTTATAATAAGGTGCAATTTTACATCTATTTTTAGTCCATTAATATTAATTTATTATATTTGTATATTCGATTAAAATTGCAGGTTACTCATGTCAATAGAACAAACTTTAACAGAAGAAGAAATCAAAGCCCAAAAACAGCATAAAGCAGAACTTATCGCTGAAAAAGAAAAATTTAATGTCACTTGGGAAATGTTACAATCTTACGGGCGCCAACTATCCAAACGTTTGTTACCTGCAAACCAATGGAAAGGTATCATTGCTGTCAGCCGTGGCGGTCTAGTTCCTGCTGCTATCCTAGCTCGTGAATTAAGTATTCGTTACGTAGATACAGTCTGTATTTCAAGTTATGATCATGATCATCAACGTGAAAAGTTAATCTTAAAACAAGCAAATGGTGATGGTGAAGGCTTTATTGTTGTGGATGATTTAGTCGACACAGGCAACACCGCACATACTATTCGTGAAATGTATCCAAAAGCTCGATTTGTTACCATTTTTGCTAAACCAGCAGGTAAACCACTTGTTGATGATTATATTGTTGACATTGCGCAAGATACTTGGATTGAACAACCTTGGGATACAGGGGTAATGTTTGTTAAACCTATTAGCGATAATCAATAAGGATATTAAACACAATTATGACTACTACCGAAAATTTATCTGCTCAGATATTTAAACCACAATACGAATATCCTGAAACATCAGCGCTTATTAATCGTATAGACAGTAGCGACGGTAGTAGCATAAGTCCTTTGGATGGTGAAATTGATTCAAGATGGTATCGGATCATTAACCCTTTTTTATGGATTTGGCGAGGATTACCTAAATTAGAGGTTGAAGAACTTTTATCCAAAATTGCTGCTTCAACAAAACGTCATACAAATGAAAAATGGTTAGATACTGTTATTGGTTATCAATCAGGTAATTGGGTTTATGAATTTTTAAATCAAGCTGCATTGTGGCAATCTAAAGCTGATTCAATCGATCAAGAAAACCCGAGTGAAGAAGATAAAATTAATTTACACAATTATTTTCTTATCGCGAGTGAATATTCAAGCATTGCTAGTTATCCACATTTCAAAAATGATGAACTAGCTATGTATGCACAAACTTGTGCTTATCAATCTTATATGAAAGCACTCAATTATTCTCCCTTTACAGTCAAAGAGCTGGAATTTAAAGTCGAGAATCGTAGTGTTAAAACGTTTTTGCACTTACCAAAAACGGACAGCACTTGCCCTGTTGTATTAATATGTAATGCTTTGGGCAATTTACAAATTGATTATTATCGTTATTTTAAAGAATATTTAGCTCCTCGCGGATTCGCTATGTTAACAGTTGATCTACCAACGGTGGGATACAGCCGTAATTTTGCTTTAACTCAAAATAGTAGCCAGATTCATCAAGCAATATTGGAACAACTGTCATCCGTTCCATGGGTTGATAATAGTCGAGTTATTTTAGCAGGATTTCGATTCGGATCTCATCTTGCAACACGGTTAGCTTATTTGATGCCTAATAAGGTTAAAGGTTTATTCAATTTTACGCCCTTTGTTCATCAAATATTTGTAGATAAAGATTTGCAAAAAAACCTACCAAATAGCTACAAAGACATGTTGGCTAGTCGCCTTGGATTACCTTCTATATCTAATTTGCAATTAGCAGCAGAATTAAATTATTTTTCACTTAAGAATCAAGGATTATTAACTCATGCATGCCCTGTACCAGTCATGAATATTATTTTTGAAGAAGATGTATTAAGTAATTTAAATGAAGCAAAATTGATTCGTTCAATTAAACAAAGTAAATTAGTAACCATACCTAAAACACCATTACAAAAAAGCTTGCATGATGCGTTAACTCAGTCCGTAAAATGGATGGAGTCGGTTTTGTAAGATCTGATTTAAAATAAGAGTATGTTATGACCATTAAAAAACAACAAACTGTCGTTGTTAAATTAGGTACCAGTGTATTGACCGGTGGCACAAAACAGTTAGATCGTGCACAAATGGTCGAACTAATTAGGCAATGTGCTAGTTTACATCAAGATGGGCATAAAATTATTATTGTTACCTCTGGAGCGATTGCCGCTGGTCGAGAATATCTTAACTACCCTACTCTTCCCAATACTGTTGCATCAAAACAACTACTTGCATCGGTTGGTCAAAGTAAACTAATACAACTTTGGGAACAACTCTTTTCAATCTACAAAATTTATATTGGCCAAATGTTGTTAACACGTGCCGATCTTGAAGATCGCGAAAGATTTTTAAATGCGCAAGATGTTTTAAAAGCCATGTTGGACAATCACATTATTCCCATTATTAACGAAAACGACGCAGTAGCAACCGCTGAAATTAAAGTTGGTGATAATGATAATTTATCCGCCCTAGCAGCTATTTTAGCTGAAGCCGACAAATTAATTTTATTAACAGATATTGCGGGTTTATATACCGCCGATCCAAGATCAAATAAAAATGCTAAATTAATTCATGAAATCGACAATATTGACGATAATTTACGTAGTATAGCTGGAGACAGTGTTTCTGGGCTTGGTACTGGTGGAATGGGTACTAAAGTACAAGCGGCCGAAGTAGCAGGAAGTGCCGGGATTGAAGTTATTATCGCGGCAGGTAATAAACCGAATGTTATTATTGATACTGTAAATAACCAATCAGTTGGCACACGCTTTATCCCGCCTAAGACCCCCTTAGAGCATCGTAAACATTGGTTATTCGGTGCGCCCAAAGCGGGCAAAGTTTTATTAGATGATGGCGCAGTAAATGCCATTTTAAATAATGGCAGTTCACTTTTACCCAAAGGTATTTTACAGGTTGAACAAAACTTTTCTCGTGGCGAAGTCATAGATATTTGTGATAAAACAGGTAAAAGTATAGCTCGTGGGGTAAGCCGTTATAATAGTGATGCATTAAAACAAATTGCCGGACATCACTCACAAGAAATTAGCCAAATTATTGGCTATGAGTACGGCTCTGTCGCCGTACATCGAAATGATATGATTATTAAATAACAAACAATAAGGAAATAAAAAATGGGACTAGCTATAGGTGGTGTAATAGCCAACTGGTTTGGTGTATTAATCATTTACATGAATTCACTCCAAGATAAACTTTATGGAACCATGTTACCAATTGCATTCATATTTGCTTTAATAAGTACGGTAGGAATATTATTTGCAGGAAAAAATAAAAAATTAGCAGGTACTTTAATTATTATTGGCAGCATATTATTTGTTCCTTTGGGGTTAATTGGGGTTTTTGGTGCTAAAAAAATAATTAGTCTTGCTAATGAAGCAACATTAGAAGAAAGACGCAATTCATAGAAATATCATGGATATTACTTTGTTAAGGATAATAAATGGAATCTCAAAATCAAAATATAGAACAATTTCAAGCCCGACGTAACGTAATTTTTTTGATGATAGTATGTATCATAGTATTTTTCATGCTGTTAATACTTCCTATAGGTAAAAATGTAAGTCTAGCAGTACCTTTAATCTTACTTTTTCGTGCTATTTGGCAATTTAATATGATTTATATCTCAATTGGAGATGATTATATTACTTATAGACCTACTGCACCTTTAAAAGGTTCAGTGAGTATGCTTTTTGAAGAAATCTCATCAATTGATTATCAAAAAAATAAAGTAATTATTAATTACAAAAACAAAATTAGTAATAAAGAGGAAACTGTAAAAATACCTTTATCAGTCATGGAAGATGAGGCAAAAGAAAAACTTCTAACTACTTTACATACTGTATTAAAAGATAAGGAACAATAAGATAAAAAATGATGATTTAGAGCAAAGATTAAGGCATCTTTGCTCTTAACTTTTTAATAAATTGATAACTCCACATTAGAAGAGTGATGCTTTTCTAGTACAAATTGCGAGACATCATTCACAAGAAAGAAGCAAAATTATCGGCTATGAATACAGATCTCGCCGTAAATTTAGAAAATATTATTATAAAATAATGAATTATTAACATAAGGATAAATAATGGAATCACAAAATCAAACAGTAAAAGAATATTATGCTCGCCGTTTTTTATTACCAACAATAGTGATAGGAGTCATTGGAATCATTCTCCTGTTAGCATTACCCGTTAAAAGTGTGTCATCTATTATCATGATTACATGCTCTCTATTAATGTTTGTTTTTCAATATATGTCGGTTTATATTACTATTGGTGAAGATTTTATAACTTTGCGACCAACTCCAATGAAAGAGGAGAACAAAGTATTTTTTAAAAATATAAAATCCATACAATATGAAAAAAAATATATATCTATTGCTTATTACAACGAAACGAGTAAGACTGAAGAAAATTTGAAAATTCCTTTTAATCGTTTGGATGATAATACTAAAACTGAACTTTTAAATAATTTACATACTTGTCTAAAAGATAAAGAAACATTAACCAATTAATACTAGAGCAAAAGCAAAATCATGAGCATTAATCTTTTAGTTTTGTCTGATAATTAAAAAGTATTTACAGATATATTTTTTTAATATGAAGTCATCACCATAGCTAAAAATAGGATATCGTTGTATAAAAGTAATGATATTTACTCTAATACATGTTGTAATATTCAATTAAGAAATCTTTTTAGGAAAGTCCAATTTATTCTAAGATATTCGTGAATCAAATTAATAAAGGTCTAAAATGATAGTTCAAATGGGAAAAGAGGCAAAATTTGCTTCTTATCAGTTAGCGCAATGCCCTACTACAACTAAAAATAAAGTTTTAGCGGTTATCGCTGATTTATTGGAAAAACACAGCACAACAATTCTTGCCACTAATGAAAAAGATATCCAAGCAGCCAAAGAACAAGGATTAAATGAAGCGATTTTAGATCGTTTATTATTAACACCTGAACGATTATTATCAATTGCCAATGATGTGCGAAAAGTAATTTCATTAATCGATCCTGTTGGTCAAATTATGGATGGAGCCACTTTAGAAAACACTTTAAAGTTACAGCGTCACAGAGTACCATTAGGTGTGATAGGCGTAATATATGAAGCTCGTCCTAATGTGACGATTGATATTGCTGCACTTTGCCTTAAAACGGGTAATGCAGCTATATTAAGAGGGGGTAAAGAAACCATCCATACCAATCGCGCAACCGTAGCCATCATTCAACAAGCACTCGAGCAAGTTGGTTTACCTAAAACAGCAATACAATTTATTGATAATCCCGATCGAAAATACATCAATGAACTACTTAAACTTGATAAATATGTTGATATGATTATTCCTCGCGGGGGTGCCTCGTTGCACAAACTTTGTCGTGAACATTCAACCATACCAGTTATTACAGGTGGAATTGGTGTTTGCCATACTTTTGTCGATGAAAGTGCCGATTTTGATAAAGTGTACCCTATAATTTTAAATGCTAAAACTCAAAGACCAAGTACATGTAATACTCTAGAAACATTGCTTGTACATACAAAAATCGCTAGAACATTTTTACCTAAACTGAGTCAAATTATGGCGGGTCATCAGGTTATATTACATGCCGATGCAGAGGCATTCAAAATTTTAGAAACAGGTGTTGCCAACGTGTTTCCTGTTGAAGATGAAGAATTACGTCAAGAGTGGCTATCCAAAGATTTAAATATAGTTATTGTTGATTCACTTGAATTGGCGGTTGAACATATTCGCGAATACGGCAGTGGTCATTCAGAAGCAATATTAACACGTGATTTAACCAATGCTGAAAAGTTTGTCAATTTAGTCGATGCAGCGGCTGTCTATGTCAATGCATCTACTCGCTTTACCGATGGTGGACAATTTGGTTTAGGTGCTGAAGTCGCTGTTAGCACACAAAAGCTACATGCACGTGGACCGATGGGACTTGAAGCATTAACAACGTATAAATGGATTGGTTATGGTGATGATTTGATTCGTCAATAATAACAATTAAAGTAACTGTTCGGTGAAGCCGAACAGTTTTAATTAATTTCTAGACTAATCGAAGTTCCTCATCAATAAGGCATAATTCAAATCAATCTCTTCAGGAATTGGAATATAAACAATATGCCCATCCCCGAGTCCAGCTGGCACAGGTTGTCCTTTCTTATTTTCCATACGTTCAATAATAAAAGTCGTATTACCTTTAGGTGTCATCATCTCTACACTGTCACCTACTGAAAACTTGTTTTTAACAATAATTTCAGCCAAACCATTTAAACGTTTTCCACTAAACTCACCAACAAACTGCTGTCTGTCTGATACTGAATGGCTATGCACATAATTTTGCATATCTTCATGTTTGTGACGACGTAAAAATCCTTCGGTATAACCACGGTGAGCTAAAGATTCAAGCTCAGTTAACAAACGAGGATCAAAAGGCTTACCCTCACTTGCTGCATCGATTGCTTGACGATAAACTTGAGCAGTTCGAGCACAATAATAAAAAGATTTAGTACGACCTTCTATTTTTAATGAATGTACACCAATTTTAGTTAAATCGCCGACCAATTCAACTGCTCTTAAATCTTTGGAGTTCATTATATATGTGCCATGCTCATCTTCAAAAGCCTGCATATATTCGCCAGGACGTCCTGATTCTTCTAACATGAACACTTTATCCGTAGTGGAACCTATACCTAAAGTTGGCTCCACTTGCTGAACGGGAATCGGTTCACACTTGTGTACAATTTGCCCTACTTCGTCTTCTTTGCCTTCCGCAATTTTATATTCCCAACGGCAAGCATTAGTACATGTACCTTGGTTTGAATCACGTTTATTGATATAACCTGAAAGTAAACAACGTCCAGAATATGCCATGCAAAGCGCACCGTGAATAAAGACTTCTAGCTCCATTTCTGGTACTTTTTCTCGAATTTCAGCAATTTCATCCAATGACAATTCACGCGACAAGACCACTCGAGTTAATCCGATTTTGTGCCAAAATTTTACAGTAGCCCAGTTAACGGCATTCGATTGCACAGATAAGTGAATTTCCATTTCTGGAAAATGTTCACGGACTAACATAATTAAACCAGGATCGGACATGATAAAGGCGTCTGGTTTCATGTTGACAATAGGCTCTAAATCTCGAATAAAGGTCTTTAATTTAGAATTATGTGGCGCAATATTAACAACAACATAAAACTTTTTACCTTGCGCATGGGCTTCGTTAATGCCAATAGCTAAATTTTCATGATTAAATTCGTTATTACGAACACGTAAGCTATATCGAGGTTGTCCAGCATAAACTGCATCCGCACCATAAGCAAACGCATAGCGCATATTTTTAAGGGAACCAGCAGGAGAAAGTAACTCTGGTTTTGCATATAAAAGTGTCATTAAAAAATGCCTCTGATTTCAAGTCAGTATTACAGTATTGTAATAGGTTAAGCAAAAATAGGCTGGCATTTTACGCTTAAGCCTAGCAATTGGCAAATTTATTGTATCAACGGTGAGTCACACAAAGCTTAATCGCATTAATTAGAAGTTAATGTCACATAATATATTTAAATTATTATCGGTTTGAAGTAACGCGTGATTATAAAATTTTTTTAATTGCCAATTTATATAATCTAATTACTCAAAAATCATTTAGAAACGAATTTAATTGTTATGATAAAAACAAGATAAATTGAAATTCTTGACTGTATTGTTTACTTAATTAACATTGCACAATTTTAAAAACATCACTCTTCTTTACCCCTATTAAGTAATGGCAAATATTCTTGCCAACGATATTCTCGGATCGGCATAGGCTTTGCCTCATCAAAATAAAGGACTAATGCTGGTTTTATACCATTCCAATTATCTACAAACTCATACCCAACCAAATGACCATCGTTAATTAACCTTTTTGCTTTCGCATGATAATTAAAATAACTCATAATAGGCCTTAATAAAAAAGTTTAACAATTAAATAAAATGTATTTATAAATAGCTCAATACTTGCAATTTTTCGTTCTCACTTATAAAAACTCAGCAATTATTATCCCCAAAACCCTTGAATAAACTTGTGGATAAAAATGGTAACATATTAAAAAAAATAACTTTATTACACAGATCAATCTCTAGCCAGCTTTCATTGATAGTAGTTTTCTTCATCATGGCGTTTGTAGACTTATAAAGAACTACAATAAAGTTCATTCTAAAACTCAAATCAATTGTTAAAAAAATTGCATAATTTATAATATATAACTTATAAGTTCGCACTCATAGAGAGTGGACATACCAGAGTTTATATTAATTAGATCATGTTTATTATGGATTAAATAATAAATCTTATTTTAAAATCTGTTTTATCGTTGTTTACATAAGGATAGATTGAGATGTTCATAATAATAATCAAACGATTATCAACATAATAGTTGATTGATAATAAAACTTTCCATTTTCTTCTTAAGTCAGATTAGCATGAAGTAATCAAAGAATTTTATTCATTATAAAATCTTTTAACTCACTACAAATGACCTATTATCGCAGCCACACAATTTAATTAAATAGTAATCAGCAAAATTTGCATTTTTGTTCGTAAATTAAGTGCGATAAGAGTCATCAAACTGTTAACAAGAAACAATCTATATAGATCTTATATTTTATAAAATCTATGCTCGTTGAATTAAAACACTCAATAAATTCTGTTTGTAGAATTTTGCTAACATTTTGACAAAAATTAGCATATTAACAATCCCATTAAACTAAAATTTCAAGTATTTTTGTAAAAAATATTCAGGAGTCTATACCGTTTCATAATAATCAAAACGATATAAATAAAAGCTATCATTAATCAATAAAATCAGAAAGTTTATCTGTGAAGATTTTTAAAATATCCATATTTTTTTGGATTAAATAATCAGTATTTATTTAGGATCAGTTTCCGTAATCAACCTATTTTCCTGTTTTTTTGATCCCAAACGCACCATTCTAATCGGCTTTCTAAGATGTCTTTTTGCACGAAAAATGGATAGTTATTCTTTGCGTTTATCTTCAAGATTATCATCCAGTTCGGTATCAATTTCTGTAATACTATCTGGTTTAGCTAATAAATTCTTATTATTTTTTTTTACAAAACATTTCTGGATCATAATAGAAAAACCCAAAGCCATCTCCTCCTTTATAAGGTCTTATAAAACGATCAACATTATTATTCCACTCTAATGAATATTTACCTTGCGCAATTAATTTTTTCACTTGCTCCTTACTTATATCAACTAAATCAATGTTAGTAACATCTCGCCAACCCAATACGGAAAAAATTCGTTCCGCCAATTTAACATGGGTATTTATCTCTTTTTTATATAAAATTAAAATTGTTGGTATATAAAATACACCAATTCCAATATAAGCTGGAATTAGATTATCCAAAGTAAAATCACTAGATAGATACACTAATGCTGCTGTAAATAATAAATAAAATGAAAGTACTGGGATATGATAACGTTTTAAAGCGTGTTTACGTCCAGCAAAACAAGGGGTAATAAGAGAAATAATTTGCTCGCTCGGTTTAAGCATAGCATACACTTCATAATGGTCAGTATGCTTTTCGGCTACAACTTCAACCAAATCTCCTTCATTAAATTTATAATAACCCAGCCAACCTTTTAACTTAATTGAATTATTTAGTTTAGCTGTAAAATATTGTGATGGGAAATAATTACTTACATGTATATCGTCATTATGCCCTAATGCCGCTAAACCAGCACTGTTATTCCCAGCTAATGTTGCTAGCGCTGCTCTACTTCGTATTTTAGCATTCAGTTTTTTCCTCTCTTCTTTACTCATATAAGCATCATCACCCACAGGTGCATAACAGAATATTCCTTTAAACTCCGAAAGTGTACCCGTTATTTTTACTAAATTTTTAGGTGGTAAAATGGGATCAGTAATACTGATCCCCGTTTTTTTTAATAACTCTTCTTTATTATTATAAAGAATATCTGTTCCATCATATTTTGCGTAGGGCATAATAGGCCTTCTTCATTTTTATTATTACTTATTTTTTCGCTTTCATATTCAATAATCAGTATTCATTTAGGAGAAGTTTCCGTAATCAACGTATTTTCCGGTTTTTTCATCCAAAACGCACCACTCTAATCGGCTCTCTAAAATGCCTTTTTGCACGTCAGGTGGATAGTCTGATAAGGTTGTTTCTTTGGGTATGGGTTTGCCTTTTTTACCTGCTTGCCTAATCACCTTTGGCCAACGTGGCTGCCAGCATAAACATTCCGATATAAAATAACCTGCTGTGTAAACAGGTAATAGTATTAAAAATACCGGGATTAATAACAGATACATCACTATACTTTTTGAATTTTGTGCAGCGTGGATCATCGGGCTGATATGACCACCTAATCCATGAAATGGCATTGGTAAATGGGTGCTAAGTCTTGGTTTGGGTAAATTTTCTGGGCCATCTTCCATATAACGGCGAATAAATTCCCATTCATCTTTATAGTCTTGACCTTTATAGGTATTTTTCCCTATCCCGACTGAGTGAGCAATAGGAAAACCCGTTTTATAAGGATGAAAAACAATTAAATTCACCATATTGGTGCCATTCATATCCGAACCGCTGTCGCCAAAGTTACCCGGCATAATATGATCCCATTTAAATACGACGGTACCGCCGCAATATTTAGGGCGTTGAATATAAACTTGCCTTGTTACCCGATTAAACCGTACCCGTATATGGCGTATGGTAAACAGTTCCAATCGATAAACATAACGGAAATATCTGATATATAAATAAATAAGAATCAATGATATAATGGCAAAAATAATCATAGCGAAAATTCCAGAACCAATTTTATCGGCGTCCCATTGATTGTTATTTATTTTAAAAAATATTATAAGTACATAAAAGCTACTAGTTATAGGAATTAAAAATATGAGCAGAGAAATCCAAGTGAGAATTCCTCGAAAATTTTCAAACATTCCACCACGAATCTCGAGATAGCGATCGTTATAGGCATAGTATGGACCAATGGCTTTTGGGTTATTACTGACTGACTCCTTAGTCCAATCCTTTTCAACTTCGCTAAGTTTCATATCACTACTGCTATAACTCATTTCTAATTTTTTTCGTGTCTCTTTTTTTATGGAGTTACCAAACCATAATAAATATTCACCGATATACATTAATTTTTACATCCCTTTTTTAATCACTATTACCATAATCAACGTATTTCCCGGTTTTTTCATCCAAAACGCACCACTCTAATCGGCTCTCTAAAATGCCTTTTTGCACGTCAGGTGGATAGTCTGATAAGGTTGTTTCTTTGGGTATGGGTTTGCCTTTTTTACCTGCTTGCCTAATCACCTTTGGCCAACGTGGCTGCCAGCATAAACATTCCGATATAAAATAACCTGCCGTGTAAACGGGTAATAGTATTAAAAATACCGGGATTAATAACAGATACATCACTATACTTTTTGAATTTTGTGCAGCGTGGATCATCGGGCTGATATGGCCACCTAATCCATGAAATGGCATTGGTAAATGGGTGCTAAGTCTTGGTTTGGGTAAATTTTCTGGGCCATCTTCCATATAACGGCGAATAAATTCCCATTCATCTTTATAGTCTTGACCTTTATAGGTATTTTTACCTATCCCGACTGAGTGAGCCACAGGAAAACCCGTTTTATAAGGATGAAAAACAATTAAATTCACCATATTGGTGCCACTCATATCCGAACCACTGTCGCCAAAGTTACCCGGCATAATATGATCCCATTTAAATACGACAGTACCGCCGCAATATTTAGGGCGCTGAATATAAACTTGCCTTGTTACCCGATTAAAGCGTACCCGTATATGGCGTATGGTAAACAGTTCCAATCGATAGACATAACGGAAATAGCGGAAGCATAAATATATTAAAACTAAAGAAGTAATTAAAAAACAAATCATTGCAAATATATCAGAAGCAATGTTTTCATTCTCACTATTATATAATTGTGATGCAATTATAAATGCAAAATAAAAGCCTGTTAAAGGAAACATAAATATTAGTATAGAGAGCCATGTAACAATCCCTCGAAAATTTTCAAACATTCCGCCACGAATCTCGAGATAGCGATCGTTATAGGCATAGTATGGACCAATGGCTCTTGGGTTATTACTGACTGACTCTTTAGTCCAATCCTTTTCAACTTCGCTGAGGTTCATATCATTACTGCTATGACTCATTTCTAATTTTTTTCGTGTCTCTTTTTTTATGGAGTTGCCAAACCATAATAAATATTCACCGATATACATTAACCTTTACATCCCTTTTTTTAATCACTATTACCGTAATCAACATATTTTCCTGTTTTTTCATCCAAAACACACCACTCTAATCGACTTTCTAAAATGCCTTTTTGTACGTCAGGTGGATAGTCTGATAAGGTTGTTTCTTTGGGTATGGGTTTGCCTTTTTTGCCTGCTTGCCTAATCACCTTTGGCCAACGTGGCTGCCAGCATAAACATTCCGATATAAAATAACCTGCTGTGTAAACAGGTAATAGAATTAAAAATACAGGTATTAATAACAGATACATCACTATGCTTTTTGAATTTTGTGCAGCGTGGATCATCGGGCTGATATGACCACCTAATCCATGAAATGGCATTGGTAAATGGGTGCTAAGCCTTGGTTTGGGTAAATTTTCTGGGCCATCTTCCATATAACGGCGAATAAATTCCCATTCATCTTTATAGTCTTGACCTTTATAGGTATTTTTCCCTATCCCGACTGAGTGAGCAATAGGAAAACCCGTTTTATAAGGATGAAAAACAATTAAATTCACCATATTGGTGCCATTCATATCCGAACCACTGTCACCAAAGTTACCCGGCATAATATGATCCCATTTAAATACGACAGTACCGCCGCAATATTTAGGGCGCTGAATATAAACTTGCCTTGTTACCCGATTAAACCGTACCCGTATATGGCGTACGGTAAACAGTTCCAATCGATAAACATAACGGAAATAGCGGATGCATAAATAAACTAATATTAATGTAATAATTGAACATATTATTATAAAAATTATATCAGATATCACATCTTCACTTTGATGATTATATAAATCTAATGCTGCATCGAATCCCATTTCAAAACTTATGTAAGGGATAAAAAATATTAATAAAGAAATCCATGTAACAATTCCACGAAAATTTTCAAACATTCCACCACGAATCTCGAGATAGCGATCGTTATAGGCATAGTATGGACCAATGGCTCTTGGGTTATTACTGACTGACGCTTTAGTCCAATCCTTTTCAACTTCGCTGAGTTTCATATCACTACTGCTATAACTCATTTCTAATTTTTTTCGTGTCTCTTTTTTTATGGAGTTGCCAAACCATAATAAATATTCACCGATATACATTAACCTTTACATCCCTTTTTTAATCACTATTACCGTAATCAACGTATTTTCCGGTTTTTTCATCCAAAACGCACCACTCTAATCGACTCTCTAAAATGCCTTTTTGTACGTTAGGTGGATAGTCTGATAAGGTTGTTTCTTTGGGTATGGGTTTGCCTTTTTTACCTGCTTGCCTAATCACCTTTGGCCAACGTGGCTGCCAGCATAAACATTCCGATATAAAATAACCTGCCGTGTAAACGGGTAATAGTATTAAAAATACCGGGATTAATAACAGATACATCACTATGCTTTTTGAATTTTGTGCTGCGTGGATCATCGGGCTGATATGGCCACCTAATCCATGAAATGGCATTGGTAAATGGGTGCTAAGTCTTGGTTTGGGTAAATTTTCTGGCCCATCTTCCATATAACGGCGAATAAATTCCCATTCATCTTTATAGTCCTGACCTTTATAGGTATTTTTCCCTATCCCGACTGAGTGAGCAATAGGAAAACCCGTTTTATAAGGATGAAAAACAATTAAATTCACCATATTGGTGCCATCCATATCCGAACCACTATCACCAAAGTTACCCGGCATAATATGATCCCATTTAAATACAACGGTACCGCCGCAATATTTAGGGCGCTGAATATAAACTTGCCTTGTTACCCGATTAAACCGTACCCGTATATGGCGTATGGTAAACAGTTCCAATCGATAAACATAACGAAAATAGCGGATGCATAAATAAAGTGAAGGGAAAAAAACAATAGAATAGAATATGATAGCTATTATATGACTAGCTATCTTATCTGTTTCACCACAATATAACATTATAATATGATTAATACAGTAATAACCTGAACTAAAAGGAATAAAAAAAATTAATAGACTAATCCAAGTGAGAATCCCTCGAAAATTTTCAAACATTCCACCACGAATCTCAAGATAGCGATCGTTATAGGCATAGTATGGGCCAATGGCTCTTGGGTTATTACTGACTGACTCCTTAGTCCAATCCTTTTCAACTTCGCTGAGTTTCATATCACTACTGCTATAACTCATTTCTAATTTTTTTCGTGTCTCTTTTTTTATGGAGTTGCCAAACCATAATAAATATTCACCAATATACATCTATAAAGTCTCCGTAATAGCTTGATTCCAGGTTGTTAATTCTTCAGTTAAATCTGCAAATTTTTTACGGTCTGGTTCCTTGCCAAAACAGCAGCGATCAAACCATTTTTGAAGTGCATTGTCATCAGTAATAATAAGCACAAACGAAACAATTAGTATAATAAATGAAGCCATAAATACAATTCTCCCTATAACAAGGGCACTTCTAAGTGCAAAGCGTCCAATTGAAAGCCCCAAATCAGCTATTTTCACCCAAATGGTTCGTTTTGTACTATAACTAACAATCCTATCTAACCATGGTGCAAGCGTACCTAGTACAGTTACAAATTGCCCAATACTAAGCGCCAATGTTGCCAGTCCTCTTGCATAATATGAAATTTCTAAAATGCTATTCCCAGCTTTACCCTCTGTATATCCATCTATAAAATCTAATACCCCCATTACCCCCCCTGCTATCGTAGATATACTTGCCGACCACAAAAACAACCGACCAAAGGCATTAATAGTAACATGTCCAATTTTAGAATTTGGTTTGTTACCAATGCTATATTCAATTGTGCTTATACATACCTGTAAGGCGGCAGCAATGCTTGTCACTACAGATGTTAGGAATTCGGTTACTTCCCGAATATTATTAATATGACCTGTTTTAAATTTTTGGTATGAATCGTAAGCGCTAAATCCAAGTAAGACGATAGCAAAACGAGTATTGACTAAATCAGCATTTCGGAAGTTTTCTTGTGCAATATTTTCAAGTTGCGGAACCCCTCGATTAGGCACAGCTGAAAATCTTACACGATTAATATTATAACCCTGACGATACATATTAGTCGCGGTTCGATTAAGCGAACTTATGATAAGATTCCCCGCAGCATTGTGGAGGCGCACCTCGGCACTCGATACGGTAATTCTTAAAAAATTTCTTACTAAATCTGTTAATGTCACGGATAATATTGCTATTGGAAATCCTCGTTCTGCTAGTTGATCTATAATAGAACCTACTGTGTTAATATGTTCAGTAAGGTTATTTAATAGTTCAATTGCTTTATTAACATTGGGATCAGTCTCATCTGTTTCAGGAGCATCAATTATCGCAATTGATCGTTGTATATCTAAATATTGATTGATGTCATCAATTAAACTTTTATTGTTAAAAAGGTATGTACGCATAACTAAGTTATCACGAGTTATTTGCGATGCATTCCACCATTGGTCAAGTATATCGGTAATTTCTGGCGAACTGCTTGTTCCATGTAGGCACATACTCATCTGAAATTGAAACATAATTCCGTCGAGTTTTTTGCTTTCATCATAAAGATCTAATGCTGTAATCAATTGCTCCGATTTTAACCATTTTATGTAGTCTTTAGTTCTTAGCTCTGCAAGTTTTTCAGCTTGTTCTGATTTTTCTTTAAAATCATTTTCAAATTTATTAAATTTTTCGTGTGATAAACGACTCCAATATTTTTTTTGAAACTCTTTCTCTGCTAGCTCTTTTGTATAGATAGATTCCACATTTTCGTTATACCATTCTTCACTCTTATCAAGTATTTTATTACTTTGGTTTTTAAGACCTTCAGGAATATAAATACCTTGCATTGCTTTAGTATTCTGTTTTTTTTGCAGCTCAACCGATTTCGAGTAACTCTGTGTTAACTGTTTTATACGGCGATCATGAAATGACTTTTTAAATTCATCAAGTTGTTTTTTAACAATTAGACGATGTTCATTCGAAATCCCTTCATTATCTTTAGCTTCCATCCAGGGTTTCATTCTTTTTTCAAGTGCTTCGTTACGACGATTATTTAAACTTTGTGTAATTCCTATCGCATCATTAACTACAATTGCAGCACCTTTGCGAGCATTTAATTTTTTACAGAGTGATAAATAACGACCATAATATTTCTGAATATCTTTATCAAAAAAAGTGGCGCGATTTGTATATATGTAATGAGTTAATTGAAGTTGTTTGTTAGCATTATCCCGTTCTCCAAGTTTAAATTCATAAGGCAATTTACTACGCAAAAAAGCCTCTTGTTCGGCAATCTCTATTGCCGTTGAAAACTCTAGTATATTTGAAAGTAAAGCTTCATCTTTTATCGATCTCTGACCACTTCGTATTTGCTCTGGTGTCATGCCTTCTAGTTCGAATTCTGGAGTAGTCAGGTAAAACTCTAACCGTTCATTAGTTATTTTATTTGGACTAAAAATAAAATGAATTTTATAGATATCTTTACTATTTTTAAAACTAATATATGAAGCATCCGCTCCGTCAGTAGCTATATTGCAATTATAATTAGGTGGTATAGAGGGTATCGTATTAGTATTTTCAAACTCCGTTAAACATCCTTCAGGGCTGGAAGAAAATACTCGCCACTCTTTATTACCATTTTTATAGTCAATAAGCACATATAAATAACCTTGTCTAAGCATTTGTATACAATAATTAGAGTGTTCTAATGGTAAATTTTTCACCATTTCTTGAGCAAAATCTGGTAAAGGAGGGACTTCTACATTAGCTTTAAGATTATTTTTTATCATACGGTTTTTAGCTAAATAACCGCTAACTGATAACCGAGTTGGTAGAACAATTAAATCGCCTTCTTTTTCTTGACATTTTGGACACCGCCTACCAGAATCGTTCTCCTTAATTTTTGCAGCTGCTATTAATTTAATTAATTCATCTATTGATGCCATATTTTATTCCTGCTCTAATTGTTGCAAATATTTTTTAATTTGATGAATATTACTATTTTTCATCATATTGGAAAATTGATTGTAGGAAGTTCTCTGAAAAAATGGTTCGGATTTTTCCATAACATGATTAACAATATAATCCATTTTTTGTTGTTCTGGCGTATTAAATGAGGCCTTATAAATCCAGTCTAAAATCAATGTTAGAGTGTTTTGTTGACTCCCTGACAAAGGAGAATTTTGTTGTCTCATCATTTGATATTCATAAGCGTTATAAGCTTGAGCAATGTTAATTTTTTGCCATTGATTTGTTGTTATTTCATAATCAATATCTGACAGTATTAATTCTGGTTTGTGATGTAATTCGATATAACTATTTTGCCAATAGTACCAATATTGAGTAACGCCTAATAATTGATTTAATTGTTTTTTATTTAAGATATTTACTAAATGTTTTAAGACATATGGGTCATAAAATCTTAAAAAATAACATTTAGCTTTATACGACATAAACATAGCATTACTAATATGATTTTGTATGTTTTTCACACTGTACGGTGAAATAATTAAAGCAATTGCAGCCGATTGATTATTCTTTAACTCACTAATCACTTGATCAACATAACTTACTCCTTTCCTTATTGTACATAGCTGCAAACATTCATGATCCTGTGAAACCGTATCTTGTCTATCTCGAATTGGTACAATTGATTCAAATTCAAAATTATGCTCAAAGAAAAAATCATCGTTAATTTTTGGATCAATTAATAAATATACCTTGCCAAATCGATTCATTTGCTTAGCTATAATATTACTGATATCTGTTTCTGCTATGTTTTTAATCATTGTTATCTTTCCACAATAATAGCATGCTTATTTGCTTCATCTTGTTGTACACCATTGCATATCGATGGTAATTCCCGTTGAATGTTTCTTTGTGCCGGTCCCATTTTCTGCATAGCATTACTTTTTATATAAACATTATCAGAAGTGCCCAGTTCAATGCCTGCACTGCTGATTTTGATGTATGAACCACCACACATTAAGGTGATTTCTTTTGCAGCTGACAAATCAACACTGCCATCGACACTGTCTATTTTAATATCTTGTTTGGCAGCCATATTCAGGTTGGCATTTTGTGCCTGCACCTCAACATCACCCTGATTGGCAAAGACTTTCATTCCTGATTTATGGGCAAATAGACCGATGGATTCACCGGATGAGACGGTAATGTTTTTTAACGCATTAATGTCAGTTTGGTTTTCACTGGTCACCGATACACTGTTTGAAGTGGACAGTTGAATGTTTTCCGGACTGGTTAAAGCGATACCTTCTTGTGCATAAGCAATAATGCCACTTTGGGCTAATTGGGTTAATGTCGCTTTAAGTTGCTCTTGACTGTCGGTATCTGCGCCATGAGCTTCAGATGAGGTTGCTGCATTTTGCAGTGCTTTGGCAATTGATAACGCATTTTCAAGCTGGGTAATGGCTCCTTGCATATCAAGTTGTTTACCCTGAGCCTTAGGCTCGGTCTGACTGGTCAGGTATAAACCTTTATTGGCAGCAATTGCTCCCCACTCATCGGTGCGCAGTTCAAATCCCTCACCTCGCTGCTCTTTGTTTTGGTCAACTAAATGCCCGATGTTAAGCTGGGTTTTACCGTATTCGGTCGCTAACTTGATGTGCTCTTGTCCGCGCTTATCATCCATCCGCAGTTTGTTGTTAGCAGGAGTACGAATTACATTTCGGTGTTTGTTTATGGCGGTCACATGGTCAGGGTGTTGACTGTCATGCATCGCATGTGCAATATAAGGTCGGTCCGGATTACCGTTAGTAAACGCTACCGCAACTTCTGTGCCGTCAATCAGTGGAAAGTGAAAACCATAGGTACTGCCCGCATACGGTTTAGCCAGTCTTAACCATAAGCTCTCTTCACCGTTTCGCCACTCTTTTAAATCAAAGTTAAATTTAACCCGATAGCGCCCTTGTGTATCAATATAACCATAGGTGTCATTATTCGGACTGGTTACCCGTGCCGGTAAAGTGCCGTCAATAGTCGGAAAAGGAATCGGCTCCGGGCGGTAAGGTTTTAATGGCTGGTAAGGAATAGCGGTAAAACTCAGTTCATAAGCCTCACTGCGGTTTCCCTGACCTTGCACCGTTAATATCATTATCCCTTCATCTATTCCGGCAATCGCACTGCCTTTGATGCGGATATGTTGACCCGGAGCTAAATTGGCCTGATTGCTTTTACCCCGGATAACAATTTGACGGCTAATGGCGTGTTCATGGCGAATGCGAGCATACCATTCACCACTTTCAACACCATTACTCGCATTACCAGAATGAGTGCTAATATCACTGCTATTATCGTTATTATTGCCATTACTGTCGTCGGTATCGATATCACCACTATTTTCATTATCATCATCATTATTATTGATGTCACTATCAATTCCATTATTGCTGTCACCATTGCTATTTAACCCTTTATAATGCTCATCATAACGGTAATCAGTGCCATAAGTGGTATTATCTTTCTGTTGGCTGTTAACTTCACCCAATAAATTCGCCTGTGCATCGCGGTAGTTATAATCTTGTACTTGTACCGAAGATTCCACCATCTGACTGTGTAAGGTTATATCCCAGACACTTTCAACGCCGTTATCCAGTGTGCCACTCGGTTGTTTGTACACAATATCAGCCACCTGCTGATAACCTTGTTCATAATCACTGATGACCATCACATCACAGTTGTGTTCACCATGCGTTTCAAACCGGAAATAGACCCCCACATCAGCAAGCAGTCTTTGAATAAACTCAAGGTCACTCTCCTGCCACTGGGTGATAAATTCACGCTCAGGATATTGCTCTTTAAGTGCTAAACGATAATCAATCCCGGTATAACCATGACCACGCAAGACCTCTTCAACCACACTGATAACGCTTTGATTCTGAAAAATAGCACAGTTATGACTTAATGCCAGTTTGGCTAATTGCGAGGATAAGACAACCTGATAACGGGCTTCATCGTTACTGACTGATAATTGACTGAACTGGGTAATCACACCATAAAGAGTGCGTGAGCTACCTTGAGATAATAGTGAATTTAACGGATTAAGTGGATTAAATTGGGTTAAAGAATTAAGTGAATCAAGTGGATTGGATTGTTTTAATGCATCTAATGGATTAGCCGAAGTTAAGGAATTAAGTGCATTAAGTCCTTGAGTTGCAAAGTCGCTTAAACTGCTAGAATTAGCAGGATTAAAACTCAAACGGGCATTTTGGTTAAGAAAGGATTCAACAGAAAGTTGTTTATCCGAGCTGGTGAAAGTAATCGTATAGTGCCAAGGCTGATTAAGTTGCTCATTACCCTCAACCTGTAGGATTGAAACCTCAGCAGATAAACCATCAATATTTAACGTATAACGATTATGACCGACTCCGTTAACTAAACCTTGCTTTAAACCTTGACTTAAACCATTACCCAATTGATTCACCAAATTGGTTAATCCTTTATCCATGCTATCCTCGATATATTTCATGTGCGCTGCAAATAAAACTTTGTTTTATTGAACTATTTATTATTAATATTTATTTAATATTATTTTTTACTAAAAAATTGATTATTTTAATGATTTACCATTATTAGTTAAATATTTTTATGACGTTACGTTAAAAAAATAATCTAAAGAGCATATAAAATACGCTTTTTTACGTTTTTTGCAATCTTTTTTTAATATTTCTTTAAGTTTAATTACACATATAACTTACTGATATTATTAATTATATTTATAACAAATCATTAAAGATTTGTTACTTAAACATGATCAAACAAGGATTAACAGAACTTGGATTTTGCTGATTTTTTATTAAATATTTTGCACCGAATTTTTATTGAGATTTGTAACTAGAAAATCATTTTTACTCAAACATAGCTATAACCTGAAACCTTTTGGCATAAATAACTAACCACCAATTACAAAAAAATTTCTCTTTAAAAATAACAATAAAATTTTTAAGTAATTAAATAATTGAGTTAAAGATATTTAAAAATTTAATTATATAAATAAGTTATGATTAATTTTGTAAAAAATATTCAGGAGTCTATACCATTTCATCATAAAATCACGCCAATTTTAAATTCAAAGAAAGAATGATCATTGTGAATTGTAGATAGAATTTGGATTTTATGTATTCTGCATAAGTATTTTGTAGAGTGTTTTTTAAATCATTAGGCCTAAAAATTGATTTTTACTCAAACATAGCCATAACCTGAAACTTTTTGACAAAATAACTGATTTTTCAAATATCAAAAATAGTGGCTTTATAAAGCGATCAATTAGGCTATAAACAGGATTTTAGTGTGATTAAATAATTGGGTTAAAGTTAATTTAAATAATCTAATTATATTATTGGGTTATAATTTACTATGTAAAAAATATTCAGGAGTCTATACCATTTCGTCTTTTTAATTGAGTTAAATTTTCTGATATCAATGAAAAGTTATGTATGATTGGAAACATTCAGATTTTTTAAACTTTTCAAGTTTGTGTTGTGTTGTGTTGTGTTGTGTTGTGTTGTGTTGTGTTGTGTTGTGTTGTGCAATAATCTTACATCTAATATTAGTATCTAAAACGATTTTTTTATAAACTCTATTTTTAGCATAAAGCTTTTTTATAAAATAAAACTACAATTTAAAATTAACCATTTTTTTATATAAAATAGATTTAAATCAAAATACATACCCGATCTAAAACTTTTCAACAATAGTCGAAAAAACTAATGTTAATGGTAAAAGATCAGGTATTTTATAATTTAGTTTAAAAAAGCCTAATTATTGGGATAAAACATACTTTAATAGACACATCTCAAGTTTCATTTATCCCAACACTTTCCTCTTCTTCAGATTCCTCTGGAGGAAGATCCGTTGGAGTTACATCGTCAAAACGAGATTGCCATTCTTTAGAAGTTTGGCTATCTTGAATTTTACCGTTATTGGATGTAAAACCAAATGAAGCAATCATTGGAGCTCGTGCTTGTTTTAATAAAGCATTAGCATTAACATAATGTTCAGGATAAGGGTTACGACCAATATCACAAAATTCTGGTACTTCACCAGCCTGAACAACGACTCCCCCATCGTAGGGATGAAAAATAACGCTTTCATCACTATTTTTTTGTTTAACGTCATCGAGACTACCTAATTTTTCAGTAAAAAGCTCTTCACTAAGAATAGTTAGCCAGTTAATACTTTTAAATCCGTCTCTAAAATGTATATCTTCTTCATCAGTGGAAATATCTAAACCTAAATATTTACGCGCTAACTCACCTTCTAAATATTGATAATCATAATATTTATAACGTTGTCTTATACCTAAACCAAAAAAACCATGCATAGGTTTTAAAATTTGGCTGACTTGTCGGATGAATTCTACCATTTTATCAACACCAAAATATTTTAATTCATAAATTGGCAAGTAAAATTGTAAATAACTCACTGTGTTATATTCTTTTTCAACAGATTCTGCTCTTGATAAAACTTTAATTAAATAATCAGGGATTAGATATAGTTTATCTACATTACTCCAATAAAAACTTAAAGTATCTAAACAAAATCCGTTATTAAGTATTATTTTTTGAGCTAAACTGATATTTTGATAACGATATAGAGTATTGGGATCACCATCCCCAAAGCCATGAGTGAGGTGGTCACCCCAATTTTTATCATATAATGCGAGGACTTGGTTAATTGCTTGACGCTTTTCAGATTTATAAGATTTATCTAAATAAAAGCATCCTACTAAACCGACTTTTAAAGCACTTTCGGTGTGATCAAAGTCCAAATAATGACCGAAACCAAATTTATCATAGTTTAGTTTATATTCATCTAAGAGTTTCTGCAATTTATCGTTCATTAGTTTATCCTATCTTTTTATGTGACATTGCATTAGTCAATATCTTATTATATTACATATAAAACGTTTTATTTGTATAAAGGAATTGAGAATTATTAGATAACATATTAAATATACTGAAAAAAATGGTGGCATTATACCTGTAATGGTTTGATTGTTCATTATGAACAACAATTAATAAAGAAATAATTAAATATATCTCATCAACTGTTAAAGTATAATGATTGTAAATAAAATTTTCATGCAACTGTTTAATGAATTCGAATGATTCATTTTTCATACCTTTCTCCTTTTATAATCCCTACATTATTTTGTAATGATTAATATTTCTATATTTTTTTAATATTGAGTTTTTTAGAATTTTGATTTGACATCATGATTATCATTATAACTGGAGTAATTCTACTGATATTGATTCAATTAGTAACTTACAAAAGTTTACAAAAAATAACCAAATGTAATGTATAAACTACCTGTTTTATAATAATTTGCAACCATTTTTATCTGATTATTTTACTTTTTTAAATTAGCCTCAATATTTTGAGTGAAATTTATACAATGATGGTGCGGATACGCTTCTATAAATTGTATTATCACCTCATAGATAGCACTTTTATTTTTTGGGAATGGATAACTCAACCTTATTTTTAAATAAATAATATAGAATTATATAAAAAGAGTTATACAAAAATGGGATATTAATAGTCTTATTAAAAATAACCATAAATCATATAGTTAATACATATTAGTTAATTTTTAATTCTTTGTTCGGTAATTATTTTTTAACCTATTAGGGAAAATAATTTTTCATTATTTTCCCTAATCATTATATAGAATGATAAAAATTCATATCATTCATCTTTATTTATTAACTAAATTAAGTTGATTTTGAACTTCTTCTGTTGCTTTTTTAAGATCTTCTTGAAATTTGGGAATAGTAAGTAAGCGAGAATATTCAACCGCACCCACAAGTCGTCCTGCATCCACATCACTTTGCCAATGAGCACCACAGATCATACGACTCTGACCAAATTCATATCCACGTTTTATAATTGCTTCAGCGTGTGATGGAGCTATTTGAGCAAGAACTAATGCTAAAGTCCACCCGTAAGAAGTATGGCCTGACGGAAACGATCCATTCTGACGTAAACGTTCTTCTTCATCTTCAGGTTGACAGGTATGATTACCGAAGTAGACAAATGGACGCTCTCTATTATATGCTTCTTTCGCTGTTTTAGTCGCATTATCCGCTGAATCCACCAGAAGATCGCCTAGCATTTTATATAGAGTCGGAGTTGTTTCAGGTGAAATTGTGATACCTAAAGGAGCAGAAAAAATTTTAGCAACGTTTGGGGTATGTAAGTCAGCATCTGTGGTTGCCTGTTTCCAACGTTCTGTTCCTTTAAGGTTATACCCATGAAGATAAGCAATTTTGTCTGCTTCAAATTCAGGAGTACCTTCTTTTGGATAGATTGGCAAATAGGCTTTACTACTTACAGCTTGCTCAGCAGTATGATAAGTAATCCCTATTTCATGACCTAAAAAATCTTCAGTTGAGCCTTTTTGAAAAGCGAATGATGATGAAAAAAATAGAGAACAATAGAGTGCAGAAATCAATATTGTCAGTTTTTTAACGCTTACATTTTTTTTCATTATTTACTCCTATTACCTAATTTATGATTAAACAACAACGAATTAACTATGGAGAACTTGAAATTATAAAAAAGCGATTAACTAATGGAGCACTAACGCTCTAAATTTTTTTAGACTATAAAATATACGATATTTTTACAGTTTACAATAATATTAGGATTTTTATCTTTCATAATTAAAAGCTAACCTAATCCCCTACGGGCAATGTATTCGAATCGATACTGAAATCCTCTTAAATATTGAATACTGTATTCAAACCTTTCCCCAGTCTTTAATTCACTTACTGAGCGAAGCCGTAATATTGGATGGTTTGTATCAATATTTAAATGTTTAGCAACGATATTTGTCGCCAAAACGGGTTTTACATCTTGCTTACTATGGGATATTTGATAGCCTTTCTGGTGCTCAACATAGTAGTACTTTGATGATTGCATGACTTTAACGCTTAAATCAGGAAATAATGAGAGTGGCATATAGCTTTGTTCTAAAATTTCTGGCTCATCATCAATTGTTCTTATACGTATTATTGAAAATATTGACGCTCCAACTTCTATTTTTAATTGTTTAGCAATAGCCGGTAAAGCTTGTTCTAATTGAAAATGTATTACTTTTGTGCCCGCTATTCGACCTAACGAAGTAATATTTTCATCAAATCCTTTCAATTGAATCGCATCATGCTTGGCTGAATTGTATTTTACATAAGTCCCACTTCCTTTGATTCTCTCTACTAATCCAAGATTTTCTAATTGCTCAAGCGCTTTGCGAACAGTCACACGACTGACTTTATAAAGATCTTGTAAAGCCTGCTCTGTAGGTAACACATCTTCTAAGTCCAATTCACCAGAATAAATTTTTTGTTCAAAAGTTTCAGCTATTTGTCGGTATAGTGGTTTTGCCATTTAAAGTCTCAACAAATTAAATTTATGTCATTTTATCATTTAATTAGCAAATAGAGGTTAAAAATATTTTGTGATCATTTTCACATTTGTATTAAATAAGTATTATTTTAAATAATACTTATTGCTAACATATTTGTACTTTATTTGTTTTTTTAGTCAACAATACAATTAGGAAAAACTATGAAAAAGATAAATTTAACTGTTGTTGGGGCGGGAAGCACTTATACGTTAGGTATTATGAGAAGTCTGATTACTGAAAAAGATAACTTTCCTTTAAAACGAGTTGTTTTCTATGATATTGATGCACCACGTCAAGAATTAAATGCTAAAGCAACAAAAATAATGTTTCAGGAACTTTATCCAGAAATTGAAGAATTTATCTATACCACAGATAGAAAAGTGGCTTTTGAAAAATCCGATTTCTTTTTTATGCAAATCCGAACGGGTGGATTGAAAATGCGGGAACGTGATGAGCAAATTCCTCTTTCGCATCAGTGCGTAGGTCAAGAAACCTGTGGCGCAGGTGGAATGGCTTATGGCCTACGTTCTATTGGTGACATGATAGATCTTATTCGTGAAATCCGATGTTATCAAAAAGAGGCTTGGATCTTAAACTATACTAACCCTGCCGCTATTGTTGCCGAAGCTTTAAATAGAGAATTTCCTGATGACAAACGAATTTTAAATATCTGTGATATGCCTGCGGCTATAATGGTAAGTTATGCCAAATTACTTGGCTGTCAAATTTGGGATTTTGTACCTGAATATTTTGGTCTTAATCATTATGGTTGGTTCACAAAAATAAAAAATAAACAGGGAGAAGATCTTACTCAAAAGATTAAAGACATTATCTTAAAAGAGGGTATTAGTGCCGTTGATTCGATTATTGCTAATGACCCTTCTTGGCAAGCAACTTTCAAGAATATGGAAATAATGTTAAGGGATAATCCAGAATTCCTACCAAACACTTATTTACAATATTATTTGTATCCGGAAAAAATGGTTAGTAAAGAGGATATCAATAATACTCGAGCTCGTCAGGTTATTAATGGACGGGAAAAACAAGTATTTGAAATGTGCCGTCGCATCATTGAAAAAAATTCAATTCAAGGGGAAGATCTTCATGATGATATACATGGTCGGTATATGATCCGCGTAGCGTCATCTTTAGCGTACAACAAAGGCGATATCTACCTTGTCATTGTTCCCAACAATGGCGCTATTAATAACATTCAAGATGATGCAATGGTAGAAATACCATGCATGCTCACCTCTGATGGACCTAAATCGTTTACTATCGGTAATATTCCAACATTCCAAAAAGCAATGATAGAAATTCAATTAGGTTATGAAAAACTTGTCGTTGATGCTTGGTATGAGGGTTCGAAGCAAAAACTTATTAATGCATTAACACTAAATAGAACAGTGGTTAATGTACCTAAAGCGAAGACAATCGTCGAAGAAATATTAAACGAAAACAGAAAATATCTACCGCAATTTTTTAAATAATTAATTTAATTGAAACAAATAACACTAGGTTTGCTATCAAACCTTAGTGTTAGCATAAGTTATCAATAAATTAAAATAAATATTAATCAATTTGTTAAAGGATTAATGTCTATATGAGAAATACAATTCAACGCTTTGGTGCAGCAATGTTTGTTCCGGTTTTATTATTTCCTGCTGCTGGTATTTTATTAGGTTTAACCGTTGTTTTACTTAATCCCCATTTGTTTCCATTCGCTACAGAGGGTTCTACATATGTAAAAATTCTTGGCATACTACAAAAGGCATCGATGGTTTTATTTCAAAATATGCCAATGCTTTTCGCTCTAGGTTTACCTATTGCTTTAGCCAAAAAAGCGTCAGGGCGTGCAGTACTTGCAGCTTTTATTTCATATCTAACATTCAACTATTTTATTGGCGGGATTATTGATGTATGGAGTGAACAATTAGGGATAAATTATCAAATAGGACAAGCTGGATTAATTCAAATTTGTGGAGTTTTAACTTTAGATACGTCAATCGTTGGCTCAATTTTAACTGCAAGTTTCACCGTTTGGCTCCATAATCGCTTTTATGATTTACGGTTACCAGAGTGGGCAAATGTATTTACTGGAACCCCAATTATTGTCATTCTTAGTTTTCCTTTAATGCTAATACTAGCTATATTAACCGTTATTGTTTGGCCACCGATCCAAAGTGGAATACAAAGCCTTCAAGTTATTATTTTAAATTCTGGAGCTATTGGTGTTTGGCTATTTACTTTTTTAGAGCGAATTTTAATACCAACGGGTTTGCATCATTTTGTCTATGGTCCAATTTACTTCGGTCCAATTGTTACTGATGGCGGGACTGTAAATTATTGGATTTCACACATTTCAGAATTTGCAGATAGCACTAAATCATTAACAGAACTTTTCCCTCAAGGCGGATTTATGCTTATTGGTATGGGAAAGGTATTTGGTTGCACTGGCATCTCAATGGCGATTTATTCAACCGCCAAACCTGAAAATAAAAAAATGGTTTTTGGATTATTAATTGGCGCAACAATCACTGCAGTTTTGACCGGTATTACTGAACCTATTGAGTTTACGTTTTTATTTATTGCACCAATGCTATTTTTAGCTCATGCTCTTTTAGCAGCAACAATGGCAACAATCATGTTTATGTTTGGTGTATCCGGAAATTTCTATTTAGGTGTGATCGATTTCATCTTCCAAAATTGGTTACCATTAGGTGCGAATCATTGGGTTACTTATGTTATTCAAATTGTGATTGGGTTGACATTTACCGTAATTTACTATTTTGTATTTAAATTTCTAATCATCAAATTTAATTTAATGACTCCGGGACGCGCAGATACCAATATAAAATTGTTTACTAAAGCTGATTATAAAAATAGTAAACATAACTCAACAATGAATACCCAAACAGATGAGGAAGAAAAACAAAATGATGAAATTAGACAGAAAGCGATAGCTTTTCTTGAAGGTTTAGGAGGAAAAGATAATATTTCACATTTAACTAATTGTGCAACTCGGCTTCGTGTTCAAATTAACAATCCAGAATTAGTGTATGACGTCGAATATTTTCAAAGTAATGGTGCAATAAATATCGTAAACAAAGGCAAATCTATACAAATTATTGTAGGATTAACGGTTCCTCTTGTCAGAGAAGAGATAAATGCATTAATGAAATAAAACCAATCTAGTAAAAATGGCAATACAGATATCTCGCTATTTATATTGCCTTTTTGTACTAGATTATTTAACAAAAAAATTTAAATAACTGTTTATTGAATAATAAACCTGATTTCTTACCTCTTAATGATTAGCCTATATTTAATTATTACTTCAATAACTGCAAAGTATTTTTAATTAATATCGGTTGTATCACACAAATACTCTAACCATTTTTTAATATCAATTTTTTCACCGTTTTCAAACTCTATTTTACATTTAATATTCTCAATTGGTGCTAAAGTTCTTTTCTGTTTTGATACGTTTTTCATTAAGATTGCTTTATCATTATTATGAAAAATATAGTATTTTTCGATTTCAAATAGTTCGTTGTTGTTATTTATGGGTAAGAAGACTTTTGTCGGAGGATCAAATGTAAAAATATATTTTTCATTGAGAGATACTTGTTTTCGAACATGATCAGCAAATTTAAATATTTTATCTAATTCTAACTTTAACACATCCTTACATAAGGATTTGAAACTATAATGTGTTGCATTAATCGTAATTTGAATCGTCGATGTGAGTTCATTAAATGCAATTTGTTCAATTTTATGACCATTTGCAACAGACAGATAAAAGTTACCATCCTCTTTTAGAATTAATTGTTTTATATAACCACTAAAATTTTTGCTATTACCTGGTAAATTAAAATTTGCAAATATTGCATCACTTTCCCAAATAAGAGCAACACCTTGATTCATCCTATAATCCAAAAATTCATAACTTTTCTCATTATGTTGAACCGTTTTTATTACTTTCGGTTTGACCATTTTTTTAAGTAACCATTTATCATGAAACAGCCGTATGTTAATGAAACCAACCAAACAAACCAAAATAATGATCAATGAGATGAGTTTCAAATAAGAAACAGATTCGGGTATAAAAGCGTTGTTAAAATACCCCATCAAACTCGTGATAATGAAAACCAATGTAGAAACTACTAAAAACAACTTTATCGTTATAATCTTTTTCATCAATTTCTTTCCTAGACAAATCCAATTTATACTAATCCATATATTAATTACATATTATATAAATACCCAATTACTCAGCATTAGTTAATTTTTTACTGGATAAATAGTTAATTTAAATTAGTAAGTTAAATCCATTTTAATACAAACCAGCATTAAGTTGCTAGAATATAACAGGCAGATTTTCCATAATTTGCTTGGCAATAGGCTTTTATGTTTGTTGTATAACCATTATTGATAAACAACCTATTGATTAAGAGTAATGAAACAATTTTTTTCATATTTTATTATGGCAACTGATAAATTAGTATTGTCTAAAAATTCCCATTGCTATATTTAAAATAATTAAATAAATTATTGCGTTAAGTATAGTAATGTATCAAGTAAAACATCCGCTCCAGCTTTACACCATAATGTTGTTATTGATTCCGCTTCATTATGACTTATCCCTTTAATACAAGGAATAAATATCATTGAAGTCGGAGCGACTGTACTTAAATGACATGCATCATGACCTGCTCCTGAAATCATCTCAATGGCAGAATAATTATTTTTTACCGTTGCATTTTTTACAGCGTTTATACAGGCGGGATCGAAATGTATGGCAGGCATACTCAGTATTTTTTTGATTTCAAGTTTTAAATTTAATTTTTTTGTTATTTCAGATAATAAAGCGTACATTTGTGTTTCAAAACTTTCCAACAAATCTGAATCATAATGTCGTAAATCAATAGTAAAAAAGCAATGTCCAGCAACAACATTACGAGAATTAGGACTAACCGTTATCATACCAACCGTTAAGCGAATATCTTTACTATCTGAATTCAAAGCTAATTGATTCAAAGCGGTGACACATTCAGATAAGCCGACAACTGCATCTTGGCGCATATTGACGGGTGTAGTTCCTGCATGAGCAGCCAAACCAGTCAAATTTACTTCGTACCAACGTTGGGCAAATGCACCTTTAACAATACCAATAGTTTTATTTTCGAGTTCCAATATAGACCCCTGCTCAATATGAGCCTCGATAATAGCTTTAATAGAATAATTTTCAGTATTATCACTTCCCAAATAGCCTATTTTTTGTAAAGCTTGTTTTACTGTAATTCCTTGTTGATCTTTAATTACATAAGCGTCTTCAAGTTTTAGTTTTCCCGTAAAAACAGCGGAACCCATCATGGCAGGTGCAAAACGTGACCCCTCCTCATTCGTCCACATGACTAGTTCAATGGGATGATTGGTCTTAATATTAAAATCATTCAATGTTAATAGCACTTCCAAACCAGCTAATACGCCATAAATGCCGTCATAACGCCCCCCTTTTGGTTGACTATCACCATGAGAGCCTGTCATAACAACGGGTAAGTCCTTTAGACCATCTCTGCGTATGAAGATGTTTCCAATTGCATCAATGCGTACTTTGAAGTCAGCAGATTGACTAATTTGAATTAATAAATCACGTGCTTGTTTATCTAACATTGTTAATGTTAAACGACTCACTCCACCATTATCCGTTCTACCGATTTTTGCAAAATCATCTAATAACTTTTCAAGACGTTTTATATTAATTTGGGGCTGTATATTATTCATCATTTTTAACTCGCAGACAGTAACGAAAATCACAAATACCATCACCCATCATAATTGTATGAGGACGGTCTAAATTAACTTGTGGTGCATAACCTTCTATGAATTTACTATCACGGTTACACGATAATAGAAAACCGATTTCAGCTAAGCCCATTTCTTTATACATTTCGGCATATTTACAGCGATGTACATTATAATCATACTTTTCATGGCTACTCTCAACAACAGTGATTGTTAATGCATCATCTTGTTCCCAAAGATGTTGTAATGCTACAAAACTTTCAACACTAGTACCATTGGGTTCTTTAGCAGCAAACTCCTTTCCTGCGTCAATAGCTGCTTTTGCAACAGCTTCTTCAATAACAGCTTTAGCTGCCTCTTTACCGTAATTTCTTATTAATATTTCATAGATTGGCTTGATTATTTCGGCTTCGATTTTACGACGATGTAAAATACCAATTTCGGGAAATTCCTGCATCACTTATACCTCATTTGATCCTATTCATGTTTATCAAACTAATGTTCATTCTGATTTAAAAATTGTTGTAAACGTTTATCATCACTATTTTTTAAAACATCAGGATTATCATCATGGATTATCTGACCTTTTTCCATAAAGATAATACGATTAGACACTTTGAATGCAAAAGACATTTCATGGGTGACAATTAACATAGTCATGCCTTCCGTAGCTAATTGTGCAATTACTAGCAAGACTTCATTAACCAGTTCAGGATCCAGAGCTGAAGTAGGCTCATCAAATAACATAATACTTGGCTCCATAACAAGTGCTCGAGCAATTGCAACTCTTTGCTGCTGTCCTCCCGATAATTGATGCGGGTATTTATTGGCATGTTCTAGCATTCCAACTTTATCTAATAAAGCCAATGCCAATTGTTTGCTGTTTTCGAGATCCTTATCATGATATTGAGGTGCTAAAAGTAAATTTTCTAAGACCGTTTTATGGGGAAATAAGTTATAATTTTGAAAAACCATACCCAAGTGGACAATGCGGTTGTAAAATTGTTTATCATGTAATTTTCGTCCCTCAATAAAAGGAATGCCTTCAAATAGAATGGTTCCTTCATCCAAATTCGATAACCCGTTTATGGTTCTTATAAGGGTTGTTTTGCCTGAGCCTGATGGTCCAATTATTGAAATAACATCTCCCCAATTCACATTTAAATTTATATTGCTTAATACTTTAGTATGTTCATAACTTTTATTTAAATGCTGCAACTCCAATACATACTTACTCGTTTTATTTGTTGATAAAGAATCACTCTCTTTTTTGGAAACGGAATCAAGGGTAATAAATTGGATTTTTTCGTTGTTAGCCCTTTTAGTGACATCTAAATAAACCTCAAAGCGTTTAATTAACCAAGTCACGATTGTCACGATTGCAACGTAGTAAATAGCTACGATCGTTAATGTTTCAATTACCAGAAAATTACGAGTATAAAGTTGTTGGCCAACTAATAGAATTTCTGTTAATGAAATGACAGACACTAATGATGTTAATTTTATAATGGTGACTAATTGATTAGTCAGCGGTGGGAGTGCTATTCTCAATGCTTGGGGAAATACAATTTTAGTTTGAATCGCCCAGTATCTTAATCCTAAAGCTCTTCCAGCATCTATTTGGTCGTTTGAGACAGCTTGTAACGCACCTCGATGAATTTCTGCCATATAAGCACTTTCACTCAGAACTAAAGCGATAAGCCCTGCCCAAAAAGGATTAGATAAAATGATACTACTTGCTTCCCAAAATCTTGGTAAACTATAAATATAAATTAGTAAAACGAGTAATGGCAAACTTCTAAATAACCAGATATACAATGATGTAACTTTGATTAAAATAAACTGTTTTGAACGATTACCTAATGCCAATAGCAAACCAAAAAGTAGCGCACTTATCCACGCCAAACAACTTAAAGAGATAACTGTAAAACTGGCTTTTACAAAATTTGGATTGATTAATTCGTTAAAGAAATAATTCCAATTAAAGCCTTTTTGTTCGATCTTATTGTTGTTTTTTAGATTGCCATCTAGATCCGTTGCGATATAGTCTAAATTGTCATTTAATAAAGTTTGACTAGGATAAGCTAAATTATATTTTTTAAGCAAAGCATCATACTGTCCAGACTGTTTTACCATTTTAATAAGATCGACCAGATTCTGTTTAAACACCAGATCATTTTTACGAACGGCTAAACCGATTAAAACTGGATTAAGCATGTTCTTACTGGTAATTTTCAATGTATTGTTTAGCTGATTTATAACCATATTGGCTACAGCTGCATCTTCATATTGAACATCGACACCATGTGAAAGCAGAGCTTGTGAGGCCTCGGGAGCGCTTGGATACTCTTTCACAACAATTGGATTCAACTTGTTAGGTTTGCAATATGTCTGACTAACCTGATTTATGGTTTCAATCCACGCAGCCCCTTTCATTGAAGATACCCTTTTACCACATAAATCTTTTAAAGTTTGCGGGTTAAAATTATCATCTTGTCGAACAAGCAAAACGCCACCAGTTTGTAAATACGGAATAAAATCAACCTGTTTAGCACGCGTCGCATTTACATATAATGCACTTGCAACAACATCATAATGACCTGACTCAAGCCCAATAATGATATTTTCAATTCGAGTATCATTAAAATTAGCTATTTTATGGGATTTTTCTGCCAACAATCGCATAAAATCAGGATCAAAACCTTCAGCTTGATTGTTTTCTAAATACGCAAAAGGTGCATAAGTCAAATCAATACCAACGTTTAATACATCAGATTTTTCGTCGATAGCCGCTATAGCTAAAGGACTTATTAAGATAAAAATATAGCCAACAATAATTCTTAGAATTTTTTCATTAAATGATAGGAAAGAGAACATAACTTTTCCATCCTTGTCTGATTTCAATACAAAAATAGATTACATTGATGTTATTTGGATGAGTTTGATTATAATTAGATAGAAATATTTAAATAATAATAAATAGTTATATTGTTATATCATTTAAGTATATAGACTAAATAAGTAATCAGATTTCGGTAATTTGAGTAATGACGGAGAGGATCATGTAAATATTTATTATTAATCAAATTGATTAAATTCTTAATAATTTTGGTTAGAATATAAAAAAACAAAAAGACTTTTATCCTTGCATGTGGTTTTCAATTCTTTTAATAGTTTATTTAGTCAATGGGATCATTTTGATAGTCATTTTCATATTTGCGTATATCAAATCAAAAAGATTCTTTAAGTTATTTCAATAATATATCCCATTTTTTGCTTAAAAAGATAGTATTAATGGATGAAAAAACAAGCTTTAAGCGTTGTGTTAACTAGTTTTGAAAATGCTTCAAGAATTTAAAAAAATGTTACTGTTGATTGATTTTGTGCAGCAGTTAGACTTGAACTGACACGCATTTAAGAGAGATTTTTGAATTCTAATGTCATGCATTTAGAACCAAAAAATTAATGATAATCAGGATATAATTGACCATTACCGAGTATAGCCGGACACAACCGCCGATATACCGCTCATTCTATTTTATGGCAATCAGTAAATAATTTAGCCATACTATTTTTGGCGACTGGGTAGTTGATTGATTTTCACATAAACTCAATAAGTTTTTACTCTATCTTTAAGCGTTAAACTGTACAATTGATACCAAGTGTTAACAAAATCAGATATTCTTCACCGATCTTGTTTTTTAGTCATCCATTGATTAGTTGCGGTTTACGCTTTTATAGAGTTTTATAGGCTATGCCCTCACCCTCATCTTTTGTAATAAATGATTCACGGATTAGTCCACCACCTTAAAAAGCTTTCTGAAACAGCCATTTGCCGTTTTTTTCTTATTGACATTAGAGTATATTGATTTAAAAATCATTAGTAGAGATTTTGTCGCAAATATCTTTAATATGGTACGACGATGACATTGTCTTTTTATCTTTAAATGTGAATCGGTTAACCCACTCAATATCCTTTTCTTTAAAAAATAAAACCAACTCCTCATTTTGACAAAGTTCTTCATCAAACAATAATTCCGAAAATGAATCTACACCTTTTTGACTAAATTTAACGCTTTTAGCTTTATAACGATAATCGTAAATTATTGATCGATCTTTTGAACTTATATTTGTCAATGATATTTTATCATCAACTTTTATTGGAAAATTGCCATAGGTTTTATTTAAATCCTTTTTTACCGATGAAGCTAATTCTCTTGCTAGTTTGCTTTCATAATCTGCAAAACCAGAAGATGTAAATAAAAGACATGCTGCTAGTGATAAAGTCGCTGTAATAATTTTTTTCATGATTCTATCCTTGAATAAATCTCTATTTTATTTTTTAAATGCACAATTTTTTAATAGTACCAATTCATTTTCTGTTATTGCGTTTTCTTTCTTTAATTTTAAAATACACTCTATTTCCGCAAACATATCACAAGATAAAATAGCTTTTTTATTGATTGTAGTCCATTTATACTTAGTTCACCCTAGTCTGTTAATAACTAAGAAGCGTTTACTTCAGTTTCAATAGTACATCTCAAAACAATATCTGAAAGTAAAGTATTGTATTTTAATTACAATAACACTTGTAGTTGTATCTCAGTTCTTACATAACCTTTTTAAGTTGTTAACTTGAAAACCTTTAAATTCTAGAAATAACAGATTCGCAATCATCAAAATGGAGCATATTTTCCTTTATTGTAAAAAGGTCTACTCAACCTATTAAAATATTGAAACTGTATTATATATCTTAAAAAACATATCTAATTGCTTTAAATAAAACCAAATAAACACTATTTAAGGAAATAATTTATCCTAAACAAAATTTATCAATAAGTTTTGATAACGCTAATATGATTGTTGACAAATACACAAAACATTCAGTTATGAAAGTTAAAATAATCAAAGATCATGTTTTAAAGGGTTATGAGCCGATTTGTAAAAGAACATCGAATTAGGAATAAAACTTCAAGACGACAAAATACATCAGGAGAAATAACCGTAATAACATTCTGAATTAATTTAGAATTATATTAAAATTCTGGTTAATTTAATTAGTAGTTAAAGGGTATAATAATCAATGAAATGTCCACACTAAAATCAAAAACCACAATTCGCATTAGTAAAAGAATCAGTAGGATAACAGCCAAACAATATCTGTAATGTACTAATATTGACTGTAGCCACTCATTTGTTACATTGTAATCAGTTGTGACAACGTTAGAGCCGAGCGATATACCAAACTATACAATTATTAATATTCCCCTATCACAAAAAATTATGCAGCATCATAACAAGGCTATGCTCCACCATCGTTGGTATTGGTATTCATTATCATTTTATACAAAAGCTCATGTAACAAACACAAACCAATTTTGACATTTTTTTCTGACAAATCAGAGTCAATCATCAATCTGCTAACAAACTCTGCGCGCTCTAATTTAATATAGTTTTTGGTTATTTCATCCATGCTTACACTCTAATACTGTTTTTTTATACAGTGCATTAGGTGCGGTAAGTATTTTCAAGAAAATTTTCTAATTTATCTATTACAAATATATGTTTCAATTAAATATATATGTAACCATGTTATTTCTTTTAATAAAAAATAGATAAAAACGAATAATAAATATCGATAAATGGAAATCAATCGCTATTTTATCGCCCATGGTGAAATATTATACAGTAGAAAACTAGACAGCACTCAGATTAACCATTTGAGTTTATTGAAATTTATTAACTTAAAAAGTATGTTATAAACACTTTTAATTAAAGAAAGTTAATAATTTAAAATTCACTTCGTATACCTAAAAAAAATGCTCCTTAAATTAGATATTTTTAGTACTTATTTTTTTGATTAAAAGTCGATTTTTCGCAGATATAAAAATTTGACCAAAAGTCAGTCCTCACATTTGAACATTTAAGAAATTACTCTCCCTCATTAAAATAATATAAAAACTGTGATACTATACATTATTTCTTGTAAGCATTGTTATATAAGGCTTAATCCATGTATGGTTTATATTTTTACTGTCCATAAAAACCAAAAAACCGCCAATCAAGGTGGTTTAAACAATAACAGACAATTTTTTGGATGTTATCAGTGCTGTTTTCAAGTTTTCTAATCCTAAAATAAAAAGGTTTCTAAGACTAAAAACTTACCTATAAATTTAACTGATTTAATAGAGACCGAACAAAAAGTGAAATTAATGGGACATTAGATAATATTACTAGAAATTTGTTAGAATACATTAATAACCTAAAAGGTACTTGTTCTATTTCATAAGCGGGAATATTGACTTTAAAAAATTATGAGAAATTGTTAGATACACAATATGAAATAGCAGAAATCATAATTTCATCAATCCAGAGTCAATTTTAATATAAAAATATTGATTCAAAATACTTAACCACACTATTAATACAGGAACTTATTGCCCTCTTTAACTGTATTTCTTCATAATACAGGAAAAAACTACCATTATTTACACATGTAACACATTTATCAGATATAGCTACATTAATATACTTAAATCATAAAGTATAACCGTTACCCATTATAAAAATATTTGCGTAGTAAAGTTAAAAAACTAATCAAAATGAAGAATAAAGAACGTTTAGTATTTTTAAAGAAATAAAGAAACTAAAATATAGCTCAATTACAAATATTGATTTAATTCTTACTTATGTTATAACTTTATAATAACACTCAAGTTCCGAAAATCAATCTACCTGTAATCAAGAAGTTTAATATACTCGTAGCTCAACTAACGCTACGTCACAATTTATATATTACCGATTTAAATAACCTTTTGTTTAAAAAATATCGGGACTGTCTAAAATAAATACAAAATAAATTCAATAAAATAGATATACAATAAATCATTTCAATTTAGAAAATATTTAGAATGTCATAACTAAGATTGAAGAGTTTTTCTTTAAAATTTTTATTTAGATAATAAAATACGGCAGGCTATTTGATTTAATTCAATAAATTCCTGCCAAGTATATTTATTTTTGTAATTTTTTTTATATTGTTCATCTACTCGACAAATATCTGGGCGTACATCATAAATACGACATAATTTTAAATGCTGATTATAAGCAATACAAATACCATCTCCTCGATCCAAAAATTGGGTTTCTAGTGATAAATTTACATGACAACAACACATGCCACATTTATCACAAGGAAAAGGTGTTAAAAAACTCATAATGAATTTAACCACGATTTTACGGAATCAGGATTTCCCATTTCATATGGTAATTCAATATTCCGCTTATCAATTTCCTCTTTTAGTATAAAACTTCGTTCAAGTTCATTATTGACTGAAGATAAACGTAATGAAAAGAGCTCAAGTTGTTCGGTATCAATGTTAAATTCTAATTGGTAAAGTTCTAATAGGTAACAGTCTAATTTTTTATTAACTTCACGATAAAAATCAAGTCTTTTAGTGCTGTTATCAGAGAATTTATCTAAAAATGACCAAATCTTCTGACAAATTTCGCCAGTTTCAAGATAATAAGTTACCCCTAGTGTAATAATACCCGTAACTAAGGTGCTACAAAAAGTGGCTATTTCTGCGCCAAAAGGGAATGTAATAACTTGAGATAACATTGAGTTAATCATTACACCACATGAGACAGCTATTCCTGCACCAACAATTTTACCGACTTCTTTTATTAATTGACCTAAAGGTAATGATTGAGGATTAAAGAATATTAATTTAATTGCTTGTACTAAGTTTCCCCAAATCTCTCGAAGTATCTTCACGATCTGTTTTTGTGTTGTAAAAAAAATATTAATCACGGTGGTACTAACGCTTGATAACACTCCACCTATTGCCGAATCTTTAAAAGCTATAAAAAATGTATGGAACTTCTTTTTAATTCTATGCCATATATTGTTAAATGTACTCATTAAATCAATTATAAAACCATTGATGGTAAAATATTGACGATTTCGCTCATATATATCAGGAATTGATTCTTTTAGTTCAAACCACACTTCAGCCAAAATCAGCCCCAGCATTTGCCTTGTGCCCATTTTAAAACCTGAAATAGCAGCCTGTTTAGTGATATTTTTTAAAAATTTACTACTGGTATAATATTTACGATTTATCTTTTTATTATAATCTGCTCTCGCTTTTTCATCGATTTTTTTCATCTTTGCTAAATCAGCATTATCTATATTTTCTAATTTTTTTAACTCTTTTTGCTCTTGTTCGGTTAAATGAGGTTTATTTTTGAGTTCAGCTTTTTTTTGTTGTCTTTTAATATGCTCATTTTGTAGTTTCAGAGTAAACTGCTCCATCGACTTATCTTGCTTCTTTTTATTAATATTTTCATTAGTAAAACAAAGATTTGATTCAGCATTTGCTAAATCTTCCCCTCTCATATCTGCTAAATTTATACCTGCATCATCATGAATCTCATTTCCAGATATAACGTGATCTAGATTTTTTATCTCATTAATACTAAAAACTTTACCTGTATATTCATCACATAACTTCCCTTGTTGATGAGCAATTTTACCTTGTTTATTTTTTGCAATATAATTACGGTGTGAATGATATTTATGAGAATCATATTTCCCACGATTATCATATCGCTCTTTTTCCTTTTCAGTCGCGTAAATCCCCTTTCTCACATTATAGATAGTATCGACATCACCGCCATTTTTATCTTTAAATAATAAAAAATCTAATCCAAAAGAAGTCGCTAGTGATTTAACAACAGTTTGATGAAGCTCGTGACTCCAGTCTATTTCAGCTTTATACATAGACGTTCCTTAGAAAAGGGCCGGAAAATATCCGGCGATATATAATTATTTTAATAAAATTCCATTATATTTTTTAGGCTGTTCAGTTAAAACTGAATCTAAAATTGTTTCATTAATTACACTTCCACCATCTTCATCAGTTTCGAATTGAATTTGTCCATCTTTAATAACCGCTTTTCCATCTTCATCAACTTGGGGTTTAAAAATCGGAGTGGTAATAATTTCAGTCATAATGGCCGCCAATGCATACCCGTTATCAATCTTCTGAAGACATTCTTTAGATTCATCAATTGAGATATCTTCCCCTTGATGACGCTTCATAATAGTTTGATGCATTGTTTTTAAGGCATCGAAATATTCAATAAAAGTATTATTAATGATAGTCAGTGATAGATTAATTCGCTGTATATAATTAGTTATTTTGTTGAGTCGTGCTTCGGCCAAGTCCATTTTTTCTAAGGCTTTATTAACTTCTTTGCTTTGTTCTTCTGCATTCGCTAATGCTTTTTCTGCATGTAATGCATAAGCCAAACCAGCAACAGCTAAAATAGGGGCTGCGGCGGCGGCACCTAATACCATCGCACCACCAGCCATTCCCCAACCTCCAGCAGCAAGCGATCCGCCGCCAATTGCAGCCATTGTTGCATTGTAGGCAGCGGCACCTGACAATGCTGCAATAGGGGTACCTGTTGATGCTGCAGCAAATGCCATCACTCCACCATAAACAGCAAAACTTGCAGCAGCACCGGTGGCGCCTGCAGCAGCTACTGTTGCTAAAAATTCAGTCGTAGAAATAGAAAGATCACTAATTTTCTTTAATTGGTTTGATGGGATAGTCAATTTTTGGTTTTTATAACCACTTTTTTCTAATTTTACTAATAATTCCTTAGCTAATTTCTCAAATTCACCAATTGATTTACCGATGCTCAGTTCCAGATCACCAAGGTTATATAATGCTTCATCAGTATTCTGTTGTATTTTATCAAGTTGTTCTTTTCTGTTATTATATTTGTGAATTGCAGATTCCTGAATTTTATCGGCTTCTTGCTTAGTTTTATACCCATCATATGCTTTTTTTCCACCAAACGCTGTTGCCGCAGCTGCTGCTCCAATAATTATTAACGGTAATGCCATGTTTGTTTCCTCACTTAAATTACTAATGCTAGATTCTTTCACTATTATTTTTATCAACTGTTATTACTCTACTAAACTGAAGAATAAAACCTTTTCACCAAAACTTCTGACCAATGCCATAAGTTCTGGTTCACTTACATGTGGTAATCGTTAATGTAATATCACCATTATCTAACTCATCTATTTTTTGTTGTTCGGCACATACTCGTTCTTTTATATAGTTTGAAACATCTTTTCTAAACTGTATGGCAAAGGTACGAGGTTCATGCCATGGTAAACCAAAAGTATTTGGATTAGGATCAGGAATAGCTATACAAATTTGATGTTTAATTAAGTCTAATTTTTTTATACGGTGAATAGCTAAACACATTGTATTGATTAGTTCTTTGCCTGCATTGTTAGTGCAAGCACCATAAACATATAAAGCGTTATTCATTGCAATAAGTTTTTTGGGTATAAAATAATGATTTTTTCCATTTGGATTATTATCGGATAAATAATGAAGATGACAAAAATATTGAGATCTGATGCAGGTTAATAAATTCTCAATGATCAAATCATGTGTAGAATAATCAATCTTTCCTTTGCTAAAAAAAGCGATGGATTTATTTGTATACGGAAGTTTTTCAGAATCCAGTTCTAACAAAAGTGTTGATAATTTCAAAATGGTTTGATCTAAACGCTTAAAAATATTTTGCGGAACAAAAGCTTTGGAAAGTTCCTGGCATAAACTTAGATAGTGCAGTTCCTGATAATCAAGTCCTAACTTATTATGGTGTTTAGCTTGCAAGCGGTACCATCTGCGCCCTTTATCAAGCCCCGTTTGAAAACAACTAGCACTTGATTGCTCTATTTCATTAGCTAATCGCATAATTGTTTGTGCAGAACAATTTAGTAGTTTACCTAATTCAGATTGATAATGGCACTTATCTTCCGAAAATAATATTTGGTACATACGTAATAACTTTTGCCCTGAACTACTATCTTGGTCATGTTTTATTGCCATATTAAAAGTCCATTTGTAAATCTATAACTATTCCAATAGTACATAACGAATAACAAACACTATATCAATGTTAGTTTCCACAATATGGAAACTGAAGAGTTTTTATATGAAAAATTTATTTCAACATTGTCAATAAAACAATTATCATCATGTAATTTCTCATCAATAACCATTTATTTTTTTCATGGGCTAACAATTCATAATCTTCCGTGCTTTTTACTACCTGTGGTTTTGAATAAACTTTTTGTAGTCTATTATATTATCCATTTAAAGCTGATGGCGTTAACTCATACTCTAAAACTAAATCATTGCGTGTTTTACTTTGTCGATAAAATGTTATCATCTTTAGTTTAAAATAATTAAAATAGGTTCGACTTTCTCATCATTTTATTTTTCTTTTTTTAAATAGTTTACCTTATCTCTTAAAAAAATTATACGAATTAGTGTACGTCATATAAATATATCAATTTTTCTTAAAAGTTCATCTTCCTGATATGAAAAAGAAAAGCTTGACTGAATTCACTATTAAAACTTGTCGTTACAAAAAATACTTCTGTGTCACTATCTAAAAAGTCGAATTCTAAATATACTCCAAAACAAGAAAATTCTATACTAAAAGCAAAAGTAGTTAGTGCTGATATATCCGCTTATCCAGCGAATATATATTTTGAATCTGAAAATCCGATACTATTTTTGGTGGATATATTTTAGAAAGATTATGAATTTCATTACAAATAGATAAAAAGGTTTTATCATCATCTTTAATGAATAAGATTACCTTTCAATAAATGGCTCATATTTAAATTTAATATCAATTTTAGCATTTTCAATATCGACAGTAACAATACAGCCTACCCACGCTGGTAAACCATTAGTTAAGTTATTATCAATACTGTATTGTCTTAATTTCACTAAATAATCTAACATATCGCGATTAGCTCTAGCGCCTCCAAGAAATCGTTTAATATCATTTGATTTATTTATATAATCAAATTGACACTTACAATGATCCTCGTCAGGAGACAGCTCAGCTTTCATTATGACTGCTTTTGCTCCCTCAGGAGCTATATTGAATAGCAGTTGGCCAATTTCATTATAAATACTATTATTTTTTAACATTATTTTCTTCTAGGTGCATTTTTAAATGTGTGTTCAGATAGAGTCTCACCATCAGTTGAAGAGGTTATATAAAAGCTTTCAGGCCTTAAACTCGTTCCTTCATATAAAGGCTCTATCTTAACATAGACTATTTTAGCTTCTGGCAAGTTTTTAACCCATCTATTTTCTAGAGCTTTCCACTCGCCACGATTGAGATTTGAATTCATTGGCAGGAAGTTAATTTTTTCTTATGATCCATTTAGTTAAGATGCAATTAAGCCAAATTCATGTAAAACTTGCCATGCATCCTCCTACTTGTTCAATAATGAATATTTGCGCCAGCTCGCTATGGTCGCGAATGTTCGACGTTCAGCCTAGACGCAAATAATAAGACTTTATAACACACAGTAGAGTACTTACAGCACTGCTTATGTTTGGATTTGCTATTATCTAATTCAGCCCAACTATTTAATGATTAATATTATTCATCATCATCAACATCAATAAATCGTTCATACTTAAATTCAAAATCAATTTTTGAATTTTTAATATCTATCTCAACGATACATCCCACCCAAATCGGTTTTCCATTAGTAAGATTATTATCAAGAAAATACTTTTTAAGTTCTAGCATTGTGTGAAATATATCATTTGTAACTTTAGGGTCAGGCACAAATTGTTTTCTATTGTTTTTATTATCAAAATAAATAAAAACATAAGTAGCAACATCATTTTCTTCTACAATTTCGATTTTTGTTATTATTTTTACCGCATCATCTGGGTAACTACTAACTAATATTTGCCCGATTTTATTATAGAGATCATTTATCATATTTTATTTACTCACTTTGTTATAAAATTCTATATATAAAGTGCCTTTATTACTAATAAGAATACTCTATTTCACATTTATATGGTTTTATATCTACACCATCATATAAAGGCTCAATGTAAACTTTGACTGTCTTACCTTTTCTCAAAGCTTTAACCATTAATTTTCTAGCTTTTTCCATAAGCACGATTGAAATTTGAATTCATTGGCAGGAAGTTAATTTTTTCGTATGGTCCATTTAGTTAAGAGGCAATTAAGCCAAATTCTTGTAAAACTTGCCATGCATCCTCCTACTTATTCAATAATAAATATTTGCGCCAGTTGGCTATGGTCACCAATGTTCGACGTTAAGCCTAGACACAAATAATAAGACTTTATAACACACAGTAGAATACTTATAGCACTGCTTATGTTTGGATTTGCTATTATCTAATTCAGCCTAACTATTTAATGATTAATATTATTCATCAAAAATAAATGGCTCATACTTAAATTCAATATTGATTTTACTTTTTTCAACATCCACCTCAACGATACAGCCAACCCAGATAGGTTCACCATTTGAAAGGTTGTTATCAAGATAATATTTCCTTAATTCAACTAATGTATCCAAAATATCAATTTCGGCAATGCCATCTGGATCATAGTCATGCTGTTCATTACATTTATTTACATAATAAAATTTATATTTACATACATCTCCTTCTGCATTAGGTTCTGCATGCATAATAAGTTTTTTTGCTTTATCAGGCCCAGAATTAATTAGGATACTTCCCAATTGATTCAAAATTTGATCTTCTTTAGTCATTAAATTCCTCCTGGTGAATTTTTAAAAGTAATCTTATTAAATTTGCCATTATCAAAAGAATACAGAACTCTAAAGCCTGTAGGTCTGGTATCTGTTCCTCTATATAAAGGCTCAATTTTAACCTTAACAGTTTTTCCTTCTTGTAGTGCCTTAAACCAATTATTTTCCATTTGCTTCCATGCGCCACGATTAAGATTTGAATTCATTGGTAACATATTAATCTTTTCGCCAGGTCCATTCAGTATCGAAGCAATTAAATGACCACCTTCATCATCGGCATTACCTAGTTTACCTGCTTTCAATTGTTGGTAAGTATTTCTGTCTAATTTATCAAGTTTAAGCGTCGCCTCAACCCTTACCACTCTCCCTAAATGGTCAGTATGATATTTTTTATTACCATCTACAATATATATTTTATTAGGTTGAGGATTATTAAGTTCTTTATTCCAATTGCCTTTGCTACCTGATTCAGTTTTAATAGTTACCGTTTCATTAGTTACACTTTCAAGTTTATAGTGAGCTTTTGTTTTAACGTCCGACACCATCCATTTAATTCTTGCGTATTTTAATGTTCGCAATGAATGGGAAAAAGGTTCAACTAGCGAACCAAGCAATAACCCTTCTAAAACATTTTTTAAACGTCCTTCGGCAGCGCTGTCATCAGGATTAGCTTGCAAATACTCTGTAACCGGATTTTGTAGTTCTTTGAACGATTGGACTAAATTTGATAGCCGTTCTTCGTGAGGTGCAAAAACCGTAAAATCAGCGACCCCGCCAGCAATCGTGCTTTGACCTAGCTTACCCATTTTCGATATAGGTTTAATAAATTTGAGCGCTTTAGATGCTGGAATAAAACCGACTAGAAACTGGGTTATGCCATGAGTAAGTGTACCTGATATAGTTTCAGCCTCAGGAACTTTACCAAATTGAAGAGGATTCTCCGTTTCGATGTTAAAACCATATTTCATCGTTAGGTTAATCGTCGAGGAATCCCATGCTAAATCAGATACAGATTGCGCAGCATCACGAATCCCTCCTAATAACTGTAATGGTACATCGTAATACCATGGGCGATTGTCTTGCTGCTTATCAAAAACGATATCGACATATTGGGCGTTTACGGGTAAGCTAACATAAGCGTAACCACTGCTGTCTAACGTCCCTTGCTTCAGCATCTTCTGACTAGCATTATCGAATATAGTAAAAGGTTGGTTCGCTAAATTATAAACTGTAAATTCAATATAATTATCTTGATTATCATATTTTGTTTTAAGTTCATAAGCTTTTACTTCATCTGGGGTTAATTTACGAGGCACTTTATTAACATTTGATTTTATAGGATTATTTTCTGGTTGTAACATACCAGAATGATGCTCAATCGGTATTTCAAATAAAATAGCCCGCTGTGACTCTATTGCTTCTTTTAGGGCTGCTGAGAACTTTTTATCATCTTTATTATAGGTATTCGTACCATAATATAAACCAAGCTCTTCAAGGGTTGGGTATAGGTTTTTACAGTCATCTTGATGTTTAACACAATATTTAATAATGTCATCCATCTTACTACTATAATCATAGCGGACGGGTTTTAGCTTACTATCTTGAATAATAGTGTTAAATACAAAAGATCTGGGGCGAATGATTGAATTATCTTCTTTTTGTTTTTGTAATTCTTGCCACTGCCGTGTGGTCATTAATAAATAATATTTCATGATAACTATAATTTTTTATTTTATACACTACAACGATAATCTAAACAATATAGAAATCTAATCTACTATTTATTCCATGAGTTATCAATTGTTATCTTATTTTAAATTCCAAACTTTGAATGATATTGATTTTAGTTGTCTTTATTATGAAAATAACTGCTTTTAGAAATTTAACATCTATTATCATTTATTGAACTGCTCTTTTATGAACTTAAGAAACTATAATCTTGCCAAGTAAAAGTTAGTTGTTTATCGGTGTGTGTTTTTAAAAATAAATTTCATTAAAGTGATTTATAATACTTTTTGTCTATAGTTATTGTAGAAAGATTTTGAATTCCTATAAATATTGGTTTCCTCTTGTGTAGTGGCCAATAGGAAGTTTCATGTTTAGGAGAGGAAAGTCAAAAGTTCATATCGAAACATTCCAAAAATCACTCGTACCCATTCATTTCAGCGTTAACTTAATTGTCTGGTTTTTTGGTTACCCTTTTAGTAACAATCAAACCTGCATGGAGAGAATCATCATTCAGTTGAATTTAACATTTACTTATGAATAAACTAAATAATGACAAATTGACATAATAGATTTTTGATTTTTGGATATGAAACAGGTCGGTAATGTTAGCCAGTAAGTCATTATCAATAATTCCTATATTGACAGTATGATACATTATTTCATTAATTAGTCGGCAAACTTACTTAACTGTTTCGTATTTATTTTTGTTATTTAATGGTTGTAGTGCATTAATTGCTTTAATATCTGTTATTTGCTGAAGTGAAACCTCAAAGTAACGACCAAAGCTATTTAATGCCCTTTTTTGGTATACGGGCACGTATACTTAAAAAGCCAAATCTCAAAGTTATTTGCTCTGATTAAAAGGTTTATACCGCCACCATCAAATGAAGAATAATCCTTATCTGTTGGCTTGGCTGCTTTTATTTGTGTGTTAGTTAATGGTAGAGTTTTTCTTGCCATAATAATTTTAGGTATATGTTTGTTGGGTATATTGCATTCATATACCTAAAAATATAACTAAAATTTGGGTTATAAATTTATCTTACTGATATTTAATGAATAATAAGATAGGGTTAATGCTTTATGTTTATTAGGTTCAATGTATTTTAATGAATTTAAAAGAGTGTTAGTGCTGATTGATTTGGTGCCAGTGGTCGGACTCGAACCGACACGCTTTTAAGGGCGGCGGATTTTGAATCCGCTGCGTCTACCAATTTCGCCACACTGGCATTAGAAGTGTAAATAAGTAAACGTGGGCATTATACTAAGCTTTGTGATATCTGCAACAATTATTATCATAAAGTGCTTTGTTTGCCTAAAAATCCAGCTATTGCCAGCATTTATATTCTTTATGTTTAATATTATAGATATGTCGCTATAACTGATAGCTATAAAGCAATATTAATATTTTGAATAACAGATTTTGCATATTTAATTATGCCATACAAATTATCTTCAATCGGATTCTATAATTCCATCTGAAATTGCTATAGGTTAATAATAATGTGACAGAGTTCAAAAAATTCAATCTTAATTGCCTAACAATGATTATCAGGGGTATATGATTGATCAATCTGTTAATCAAAAAGGAGATTATCCTATGAAATCCAACCTTTGTAGTTTTTTAAAAAATATCTTTTTAGTAAGCGTCTTATCCGTTTTATATGTTACAAATTGTTTTTCATCACAGGGTATTGTTGATTCTAGTAAAACGATAAAAAGTCAAATATTAGGTAACGATGTCCATTATACGGTATATTTGCCTCCAGATTATCATAGTTCTAATAGAACATACCCTATTTTTTATTTTTTGCATGGTGGCGCAGATGGTATTCATACCGATCCTTATACTCAGGGTAACTTACAAGCTCATTTGGATAATTTAATCAATTCTGGAAAGATAACACCCATGATTGTTGTTACGCCTGATGCAACTAGAAATGGGTCTTTTGAAAATAATACCTATTATATGAATGATGCGGATGGCCAGTATCTTTATGAGGATATGTTTATCAAAGAATTCATGCCTCAAATTGAAAAAAGCTACAGGGTAAATAATTTACCCAAATTTAGAGCCATTGGTGGACTTTCAATGGGCGGATTTGGCGCTGTTTATTATAGTTTACAATATCCCGGCCTTTTTAAGGCGACGGTAGCCTTAAGTGGGGCGTTTAGAACCAAAGAAGATATAATTTCAATGGATATGAATGTATACAATCGACGCTATGGCAAAGCATTCGGTTTAAACCTTGTAGGCGAAAGCAGAGTAAATAATAAGTTTTATGATAAATATGATATTTTAAATACTACATCGAATAAATTGGAGTCTGAGGGCTATTTTTATCTTGATTGCGGTTCTAAGGATGATTTTCTTATTGGCAATACACTATTAAGTATGAATTTCAAGAAAAACAATATTAACTATACCTTTATTGCTCGCAATGGTGGTCATGATTGGTCATATTGGACTTCTGGATTTGATGATATGCTGATCTTTGTTAGTCAAAGGCTACAAGATTTTAGATTTATTGATTAAGATTTGTTTAAGTTTCAAATAAGTTTTACTTTATATGGGATTACTAAATAAGCAGACAACTCCTGCTTATTTAGCTAATATTCTTAGATTTAATCTAATAAACATTTTCTAGAGTAAAAATAAATACTTTTTACCACTTTCGTTTCCAAGCAGGTAATTTTTTTAGTATTACATATGCAGTATGTTTAGCTATTGAATAATCGATATGATGATTATTAGCATAACGCAGAGCAACTTCTTGCCATTTCTCATCAAACGTTTTCATTGTGCCATCATTATGAGCGCAATGCTTACAGTAATTTTTAGACATGTCATGCAAAGGATAATCACCAAGTGAAGTCATTGGCATGCCACATGCAATACACATTTTCATAGCTGAGATCTCGATTTAATTAACAATGATGACTCATTATTTGCAATAATTGCTGGTTTAAAAAATGCTACTCCGAGTTGTTATAGATTACAAGTTATCCCGTTGTAAAATAGATAACAAGGTCAGGATTTAAAAATTGAGTTCATTTTGCAAGGTTGTATCTTGGATCTTTTGTTGTTGCTGTTGCAATAATAGATAACGCCGTCTTAGCGCCCTTTGTTTACATAAGCGAAGCACTTCTTGCTTTTGAGTATCGGAAAAACTTAACCAATTAAATCGTTCTGTCCTAGAACGAAAGCATTTAATACAATAACCTTGTTTATCGGTTTCACAAACGCGTTTACAAGGAGAGGGTATTTCAAAAAATTCAAGTTGATCCAAGCAGTTCTATTCCCTTTTTACATATCAAAAACTCACTAATGACTTTTCAAACCTAATCCTTTGCTTAACACTTTAAAACAGTCTTCACAATCATGCGTTGCTGCATTAAGTAAAGTTTGGGTTGGCGCATGGATTAATTTATTTGTTAATCGATGAGAAAACTCAGCAAAGACTTCATCAACATTTGCGCCTTGCTTAATAGCATTTAACGCTTTGATCTCTAATTCGCGTTTAATGCTTTGTGCATTACTGCGATACTGTTTAACATAGTCAATTGCGTAACGAGCTTTAAGCCAGTCGATAAATTGCTCAGCTTGTTCCTGAATTATATATTGTGCTTTTTGAGCTGCCATGGCGCGTTGTTCTAAATTATTTTCAACCGTTTTTTGAAGATCATCAATCGTATATAAATGCACATTATCAAGTTCATTAATTTCTTGTTCTACATCACGGGGAACCGCTAAATCAATAAATAACATCTGCTGATGATTTCTTACCTGCAAGGTGCGTTCGACCATTCCTTTTCCAATAATTGGTAATGGGCTTGCAGTAGAACTGATAACGATATCGACCTCTTTAAGGCGATGAGCTATATCAGGTAGTGAAATAATTTCTGCATCAATAAGGGAAGCCAATTTTAATGCTTTATCACGTGTACGATTAGCAACAAGAACATGATTAAACCCATGAGGTTTTAAATAACGAGAAATCAGATCTATTGTCTCCCCTGCTCCTACTAACATGACATTTAATTTGGATGTGTCAGTAAACAACTTACGCGCAACAAGGCAAGCAGCATAGGCAACTGAAGCCGTATTAGAGCCAATATCAGTTTGACTGCGCACAAGTTTTGCTACATGGAAAATATTTTGAAAGAGTTTTTCTAATGTCACCGACAAGCACTGATTTTTTTGTGCAATTGCATAGGCAACTTTCACTTGCCCCAAGATCTGCGGTTCACCAATAATCATTGAATCCAAACCACTTGCTACAGCCATTAAATGTTCAACAGCTTGTTGACCTTCATACCAGTAAAGGGAGTTTTTGTATTGCTCAAGATCAACATTGTGAAATTGACCTAACCAATTTTCAACAAATCCTTTTAATCTAATATAATCTATTTGGTGTTCATAATTTAGATATATTTCGGTTCGATTACAGGTTGATAATATTACACACCCCTCAATTAGAGGATGTTGGTAAAGGCTATACAGTGCTTTATCTACTGTTTCGTTAGGGAAAGCAATTTTTTCTCTTAATGCTAATGGAGCCGTCTTATGATTAACACCTAATATTGTAATTGACATTGCATTGTTTCTTCTTGCGTTTTATTTTAATCAATAGCTGTATTATGAAGCGTCCTTGGCATAACATTATACATAAAAAAATATCAAACGTTAATTTACAGTTACTTTTTCTTATTGTTGTATTATCAGTTATAATAAAATAATTCAAACGTTCAACTACAAGAGATAATTCATGTCTAAAATCAAATATGCTTTTATCCTAGTTTTACCTTTTATTATCACGGCTTGCCAGATCACTAAACCCAAAGATATTGCATCAATTGAACAACAATGGAAGACTCATCAACAAACTCTTGAACAGATAAATACCTTTCGTGTTAATGGCAGTATTGCCCAAATAAGTGAAAAAACTCGTAACTACGGGCGATTTTTAATTACCCAACAATCCGTTAACCATTTTGAAGTTAAGTTAACTACTCCAGTCGGAACAAATATATTAACGTTAAAATCGGAGCCTGATTTTGCCGAACTCATTAATAAAAATGGTAACCGTTATAGTGACACTAATATTGAGAACTTAATGAAGAAAGTATCAAATGTTAATATTCCTTTTAACTCTCTCCATAATTGGTTAAAAGGTTATTCTAACAATATTAATGATAAGTTAGACAATTCTGGCAGATTAGTATCAACTGAATTTATGCAAAACAATAATAAATGGAACTTAAAAATTCCTAGTTATTCAACTTATACCTATAAAAACCAAAAAATAGATTTACCTGCAATCATAGAATTAAATCATGATGGTGAAAATATTCGTTTAAAGATCAGTAACTGGATTTTGCAATAACAGGAAGTCATAATGAAACAGTGGTATTCACCAGCAAAATTAAATTTATTTCTCTATATAACTGGGCGTCGTGCTGACAATTATCACAATTTACAAACCTTATTTCAGTTCATTGATTATTGTGACATTGTAACATTTAAAGTACGTCAGGATAACCAGATCCATTTACTGACCGAGTTTGTTAATGTACCTGAAGATAAAAACTTGATGGTTATTGCTGCCAATCGGTTAAAATCTTATACAAATCGTCAGGATTTGGGGGTAGATATCACTATTGATAAAAAAATCCCTATGGGTGGTGGACTGGGTGGTGCGTCATCAAATGCTGCAACGGTATTAGTCGCGCTTAATCAATTATGGCAACTCAATTTAACAACGGAAACATTAATTGAAATAGGACGGAAAATTGGGGCTGATGTGCCTATCTTTATTTATGGTCATGCAGCTTTTGCCCAAGGCATTGGTGATCAGTTATTAACGGTTGATATTCCACAATATTGGTATTTAGTCACCTACCCTAACATTGAAATCTCCACAGTTAAAGTGTTTAATGATCCTGAACTTACCCGTAATACACCAAGCCGAGATCTTGATGATTTATTAGCTTTACCATTTGATCAGTTTAAAAATGATTGTGAAAATGTCGTTCGAAAACGATATCCAATTGTTGATAAGGTTATTACTTATCTGTCTCAATTTGCCCCAACCAGGTTAACTGGAACAGGTGCTTGTATCTTCACTCAATGTAAAACGGAACAAGAAGCGAAACAAATCCAGCAAAAACTCAATAATAATTTTCAAGTACCAAGCTTTATTGTTAAATCATTAAACCGATCGCCTTTATATAACTAAAATAGTAAAACTCTTTATAAAACCTTAGCCAAATAATGGTTAAGGTTTATTAATTAAAAATTTGCCATAACAAAAAGTCAATCAACAAGTTCGCTTGGTATGACAAAAAGACGATCATCATAGTATTCAACACAATATAATCCATCATAATTAGCATAACCCTGCTCAGCTAATTTAGATTTTAGCCAATCTTCATCTTTGCCAATCGATTTTAACCCATCTTCATTGGGGCTTTCATTTTCTAATACAAGGACAGATATATCTTTATCACCTTTTTTAACCACAGTTAATTGACCATTCGGCTCCAAAATAGCTTTATCAACAGTATGAATAGTAAAAATATTCTTCATTCTAAGTAGTACAGCAAAGCTGGAAAAATCCAAGTTAACACTGGTAAAGGCATCTAGTTTAATTTTACCCTTTTCCATTAAAATAATCGGATTACCAACAATGAATGCTTTGGCATTTTGACTTCTTTTCTTTAAATAGTTGGAAGTATACATAATGGCTGTCCACATTATTAACACCACCAAAAAATCAAAAACGGTTAACTTTGGATTATAGATAATCCCTCCCGCAATTCCACCTAAAATCATATTACCAATAAAATCAATACTCGACATTTGGGATAGTGAGGTCTTACCAGTAATTTTTAAAAATAAGATAATACAGATGAATACAACCAACAACTTTAATGCAATGACTAAAAAATCATAGTAATTCATTTTAGTATTACTCCAAAAAAGATTAATATACATTATTTAGAAGAGAGATAATGACCTAATGGATCTATTGGTAACCAACAAAAATAGAACTAAAACAGATATTATTTAGGATAATAATGGCAGTGTTAACCGCCATATTTAATAGGTTACTAGCGAACTAATTTAATTGAGTTTTTACGCCCCATTTTAACGCTAATTGCTGCTTATTTGAATTAGGAAGCCAACTATTAATTGCATCCAAAAGTTTTTGGTTGCCTGATTGAACCATATAAGCTTTATAGCTTTCTGTACCTTTAAATGGGGTGTCAGTTGCTAAACATAAAACATTTGGCTCTTTATATTGATAATACTGACCTTCAATAAGATCCGTTACCATAAGGTCGGCTGTTTTATCACGCAAAGCTTGGATATTATCAAAATTATTTTCTACGCGAATCACTTGGGCCTTATGAATATTATCATTGACAAAGCTTTCATTGGTACCACCAGGATTAACGACCACCTTAACATCAGGTTGATCAATTTTGTCTAGACTTGATAAATTGGATGCAACATGGCATGCAGCTAACGCTACTTTACCATTTGGCACTATTTCATCAGAAAGTAAGAATTTTTCTGCACGATCTTTTGTATAAGTTACACCACCCATAGCAATATCATAATTATCATCCGCTAAATCTTGTGATAAGGTTGGCCAACTAGTGATATAAAATACCGGCATCACATTTAATTGTTTTGCGAAATCTTTTGCCATATCAATATCAAAACCGACCAATTTTTCTTGGGTATTATAAAAAGCCAATGGTGCATAATCAGCGGGGACACCAACTTTTAAAAATCCTGAATTGACAATTTCATCATAGGTTCTTGCTTGTGCAAGTCCTGAAAACAATAGTAATGCCATAATAGCAGATACTTTTTTCATTTTTTATTCCTTTTCATTTCTGAAATTTTGCAATTATTATTAATAAATTAAAATAAAAAATCAGATAAATCATTTATCTGAATTATTCATTATCCATAAAATTTTACCTTTATTGAACGTGAGTATTAGATTGGATATTCATTCGTTTGGCAATTATTTTTGATCAAATATCTGAAATTTTTATCAAATAATTATGTTTGAAAATAGTTGTCAATTTTTCGGTTGCCAAGAAAATAGCTTTTTTAATAAGCTTACAACCTAATGAAAATCAATTAATCTAAAAGAAACATTCGATGCTAATTACCGATACTAAACAAACAGAAATTTATTACCGAGCCTTACTTGACCGAAATCAAAGTTACGTAGGAATTTTCTATGTAGGTGTTAAAACGACATCTATTTTTTGTATTGCTACATGCCGAGCAAGAAAACCAAAATATGAAAATGTCGAATTTTTCTCAACTTTTAAGTCAGCCCTTGATGAGGGATATCGACCTTGCAAAATATGTAAACCCACTGAAAATTCAAATCAAGCACCGGAAGAGGTAATCAAAGCCATTGAATTAATGAATAAAGAGCCTAAAACAAAAATAACGGATTATGAATTGAGATTGAATAACTTAAGCCCAGAAATTATTCGTCGATGGTTCAAAAAACATTATGGAATAACGTTTCATGCCTATCAGCGAATGTTTCGAATTAACAATGCTTTTCAGGAAATTAAATCGGGAAAAAATATCATCAATACCGCATTTGATACAGGCTATAATTCTTTAAGCGGTTTTGGTTATACCTATAAAAAAATCATGAAAAAATCACCCTCAACCAATCGACAATATGACGTTATTTTAATTGATCGCTTAACTACTCCGTTAGGCCCAATGTTTATTTGTGCAACCAAGCAAGGTATTTGTTTATTAGAATTTGTTGATAGACGAATGCTTGAAACCGAATTCAAACAATTACAAACCCAACTTAACATGAAGATTATTTTTGGAGAAAACGAACACATAAAACAAGCCAAAATTGAGATTTCCGAATATTTTCAAGGGATCAGAACTCATTTCACTGTGGCATTACATACACCTGGAACGCCTTTCCAACAAACCGTTTGGGAATGTTTAAAAGAAATTCCCTATGGTGAACTGACAACTTACAAACGGCAAGCACAAAGAATAAATAATCCATTGGCAATTCGAGCAGTAGCCAACGCCAATGGTAATAATCGTGTAGCAATCATCATTCCATGCCATCGAGTAATCGGATCTAGTGGTGAACTTATTGGCTATGGAGGAGGATTAGAAAGAAAAAAATGGTTAATAGAACATGAAAAATCACACTCACAAAATCAAACTGAGTAAAACAAAAAATTGAAAATATTTAACCCAATTACTAAAGCGATCTAATGCCGATAACCAATGCCATGAATAGTTTTGATTAAAATAGGTATTGTTGGCTTAAGTTCTATTTGTTTTCTCAGTTTTGAAATATGTTGGTCAAGCGTCCGACTGCTCGGTAAAAAATCATATCCCCATGCATAATCGAAAAGCATATCACGAGTAACAACCTGATTTTTATGTTGATATAAACATTCCAATATTTTAATTTCTCTTAATGTTAACTCGATAATTTGGTCATTTCGTTTTGCATATAATTCAGTAGGATAAATTTTTAAATCACCAAATTCAAAATAATCGCTTTTGGTTAGATTTGAATTTTTCGCTTTCAAATAACGTTTTGCAATGGCTTTAATTCTTGCTCTTAATTCATGAATTCCAAAAGGTTTATTCATATAATCATCTTCACCAAGTTCAAAACCTACTACTCGGTCAATTTCCTCATCTTTTGCAGATAAAAATAGAATAGGAACATCTTCATTCAATTTACGAATTTCACGACAAACAGAATAACCATCCAGCTCTGGCATCATAATATCCAAAATAATAAAATCAGGTTGTTGTTGTTCAAATAGTTTAAGAGCAACTTTACCATTACAAGCTTTAATGATTATATATCCTTCTTTTTCTAAAAGATCTGACATGCCGTTAAGAATATGCTTATCGTCCTCAGCAATTAATATTTTCATTTTTTTGTTCCATTAAAATAAGTGAAAATGCAATACCCGGGTTTTTATTTATAACTTTAATTTCACCTTGCAGTTGCTTGGCTAATTGGTTGGCAATAGTTAATCCTATCCCTGTGCCAGAAACACCTTCGGTAATAGATGAACTGACTCGATAAAATGGTTTAAAAATCTGTTTTAACAAATGAGAGGCAACACCTTCACCATAATCACGAACGGTTATTACAACCTGTTTACCCGATCTACACAATGATAAATCAACTTGTTTACCCTTAGACGCATATTTTTCTGCATTACTCAAAAAATTATTAAGAATTTGCATAACACTATCGGCATCTGTATTTACAATACAATCATTTTCAAGATTTATTAAATTAAGTTGTAATGATTTAGCCGCTAGTATAGGTTTAAAAGTAAGATAGACTTGCTTAAGAAGTGACGTTAAATTAACAGGTTTTATATTTAAGTTATTGGGTTTATTGAAAGCCAAAACATTCTGAATAAGTCGAGTTAATCGTTTGCTTTCTGCACTTATTACCTGCAAATAATCTGGAATGGGGGCGGGTTCCTCTTCTAAATATTCGCTTAACATTTCAGAATATAAGGTGATGTTGGTTAAAGGTGTTTTAAATTCGTGAGAAACTTGCCCAACAAAAGTAACTTGCTGTTTTGCCAAGCGCAAAGTACGTGTGTATTCTCGATAACCATAAAAGACAAATCCAAATAAAACGAGAATTAATAGTCCAATCCCCCCTATTCCTAATATATATAAATTCACTAAATTAGGTGATGAATAATAATAAGTTAAATGCCAATTTTGTAATGGGTATTTTAGCGACTCAGTGATTTCATTCTCGAATGTTTTACCGTTGCTATAAATCTGCTTATCATTATTAATAAGTTTAAAGTTATCCTCCAATGACTGATTATCGAGTAAATTAATGATATCAAATGTAAGTTTAACCGTTGAAAGTTCAAAACCAATAATATCATCCGATACTATGAACCAGTATATAAGATGATCATAATTTTGATACCAACCAGAGTTAGGTTGAAATTGTTCATCATGATCTTTTAGATTTAATAGAAGAGAATGGTCTAAAGCAATTGATTCAACCAAACTATGCCATGAAGAATCCTCGGAGTGACTTAAAAACAAAATATTATTCTTGTTTATTACAAAAATCTTTCTAAAGTCAGTTTCTTTTTCTAATAATTCTTTAGCATTATTGTGATCCGAATCAATCATTGAAATCAAACTATTAAAATAAGATATACGTTGATTTAACAACGATTCAATCGATAATTTAATATTGTTAATATGACTTTTAGCTAATAAAGTTTCGTTATTTTTGCGCATTAGTACTTCATGCTCTATACTTCGCCAACCTAAAAAGCTAATAAGGGTCATTAATAAAAATAAAGATAAAATCGTTGTTATTTTTTTCATAATTATTTTTTTATTGCACTCTGTTTTAACTGAAATTGTTCTTCAGTCAATGTTTTACTAAAATCTGGTTTTTGAACTGATTCGGCCAAGGTTTTATTTTTTCGAGCTTGATTTTCTATTCTCTCTTTATCTGACATTGACATTGTCGGCGATTGCGCTGAAATGGCTTTGAGTGCTTCACCATTTTCTCTTAATAATTGTTGTGCTTCATCTCGTTTACCTTGATTATAAAGTTCTAATGCTTTTTCATTCTCAAGAGCCACTTTCTGAAGTTCGGTTTCTACAACTACATCATGATGTATGGCATCATCCACCATTTTTTTGTCTTTGGTGTATGAAATGCGAACCTCTTGAGTTTCATTTTCAGTTTTATTTTCTAATAAATTATCATATTTTAAATCAACTTGAGCTAAAGTTTTCTCTTGCCCTACTTTACCTTTATCTGGAATAACCTCTAACAATACATATTTTTCTTGATTGGAAAACAATTGATTCATTTTTACGGTTATTTCATTACCTTTAATCACACCATCTCGACCAAGCAAACGTACAGGTTTAACGCCATTTTTCAATTGAATAGTAATCACAACGTCTTGAGCAATAGCTGACATAAGATCATTAAACTCGTGAACAAACACATTTTCGAGATCTGCAGAATTATTTACAAAAACATGATTTCCATCACTATAACTTGCGATTGATGACATTAATAATTCATTATAATCAGAGCCAATTCCCAATGTGGTAATAGCGATATTCTTTTTTGCCGCAATAATAGCCAACTGAGAAAGTTCATCTACTGAACTTGGACCAATATTCGCTTGACCGTCAGATAACAAAATAATACGATTAACTTTATCTTTGGTCAGTTGATTTTCAACTTGTTTAATTCCTTTACTCAAACCAGCAAATAGAGCTGTTCCTCCTTCTGCATAAATATTTTCATTAATAAGTCCAATGATTCTCAGTCTATTATCTACTTTGGTTGCTGGAACAATCACTCTTGCTTCGGAATCATAGGCAACAATAGATAATGTATCATTTTCATTCAACATATTAACCGCCAAAATAGCTGCCTCTCTCGCTTTTTCGATTCGCTGTCCTGACATTGAACCAGATTTATCAATAACAATAGCTAAATTAATCGGAACACGTTTTTTGGAATCAATATTTTGACCAGATAATGAGACTTTTAAGTAATTTGTTTCTGGAGTGCCTTCCAAAATAATTGGTGATGACAATTCTGAACGAACTTGTATTTGTTTATTTATTTGGGCATGACCAAATAAGCTGCACACTGAAAGTCCTAGCAGGGCAAATATTTTAATAATTTTCATTGAATTCTCCTTCCATATAAAGTTTATTCAATTATTAATCATTTGCAAAATTTATTGTCTAAATAATGTATTTAGTTGTAAAAAGTTGTAAAAATCCAATTTAAGGATGCACAAATGGATATCAGTAATCGCATTCAAACTCGCCTATCACACTATTTTACGGTGTGTTAACTGTTTGTTTATTGCCACTGTAAAGAGCATGGGTATATAATAAAAAATTAGTTGCTCTTAAAGAAAATAGTTAGAGAATATTTGATATGACTCAATTGCAAGAAAAACTTGAACTTATTAAAAATAGCATTATTACTATCCCCGATTATCCAAAACAAGGGATATTGTTTCGAGATATCACCAGTTTACTTGAAGACCCTATCGCTTTTAGAACTTCTGTCGATCTTTTAATTGATCATTATAAAGATAAAAATATTGATAAAGTTGTTGGAACAGAAGCCCGTGGTTTTATTTTTGCAGCACCTTTAGCCTTAGCATTAGGTGTGGGTTTTGTACCGGTAAGAAAACCCAATAAGTTACCCCGTAATGTGTTTAAAGAAGAATATCAACTTGAATATGGTACCGATACATTAGAAATGCATTGCGATGCAATAAAACCTAATGAACGAGTGCTAATCATTGATGATCTACTTGCGACAGGTGGGACCGTTGCCGCAACCGCTAAATTAATTCAAAAAGCGGGAGGAATAGCTGAAGATGCAGCATTTGTTATTAACTTACCAGATTTACAAGGTAAAACTAAGTTAACCAAGATGGGGATTAACTGTTATACATTGGTCGATTTTAATGGTGAATAACCTATAAAGCCTTTATAACAGCTAAAAAATAAATTTTAAGGGTAATGTTTATTACCCTTTTTTATAAAAAATAATCAGCCTCTATTTTTCTTTCATTTAAGTTTTATCCACCAATCAAATTTCCCACTTGAATAAAAAAACACAAAAATTGCATAAAAAGTCATATTAACTCTTGATAAAGTTATTATTGTGAATTATTATTCAAAAATAAAGCATAATTATTTAATTAAAAAAGGATTTAAAACGAATGAAAAAATTTAATCATATTATTGCAAGAACACCAGCCAAATCACTTATCGATGGTTTAACATCAGCTAACTTGGGTAAACCCGATTATCAAAAAGCGTTAGATCAACACAATAACTATATTCGAGCTTTGCAACAATGTGATGTTGATATCACTATTTTACCGGCTGATGAACGTTTTCCAGATTCTGTATTTGTTGAAGATCCAGTTTTGTGTACCCCACATTGCGCCATTATTACTAGACCCGGTGCCGAAAGCCGTCGTGGCGAAACCGAAATTATTAGCGAAACTATTGAAAGATTTTACCCCAATAAAGTTGAAAGAATTACCGCACCTGGCACAGTTGAAGCGGGAGATATAATGATGGTTGGTAATCATTATTATATTGGTTTATCAGCGCGAACCAATCAATCGGGTGCAGATCAAATGATTGCAATACTAGAAAAATATGGATTATCAGGATCTGTGGTTACTTTAGAAAAAGTACTACATTTAAAAACGGGTCTTGCCTATTTAGAACATGATAATTTGTTAGCAGCGGGTGAATTTGTTACTAAACCTGAGTTTCAACACCTTAATATTATTGAAATTCCTGAGCATGAAAGTTATGCCGCTAACTGTATTTGGGTGAATGAACGAGTCATTATGCCTGCAGGCTATCCAATTACCAAAGCAAAAATCGAAGCACTTGGTTATCAAGTAATTGAAGTTGATACATCGGAATACCGTAAAATTGACGGTGGTGTAAGTTGTATGTCATTGAGATTTTAATTAAAAAAACAATTTATTATATAAATAATTAAATAAGAAATTAATATGAATACACCAGTAAGAAAAAAGCTTGGTATACTTCCTCTCACTTTAATGGTGGTGGGAAGTATTGTAGGGAGTGGTATTTTTAGCCTACCACAAAATATGGCTGAAGGAGCCGGTGCAGGAGCAATATTAATTGCATGGGTTATCACCTTATTTGGTATGCTAATGCTAACAAGAATCTTTCAGTATTTATCGATCCGTTTTTATAAAATCAATGATGGATTATATGGATATGTACGAGCGGGATTTGGTGATTATATTGGCTTTAATGCGGCATGGGGGTATTGGATTTCTGCATGGATGTCATGCACAAGTTATTTGGTTATCTTGTTTAGTGCTCTCGGCTCGTTTGATTGTTTCAGCTATTTTGGCAATGGTACCACGTTGCCAGCAGTTATCGGTGCCCTTATTTTCTTATGGATTGTCAATTCGTTTGTATTAAAAGGTATCTATCATGCATTTTTATTAAATTGCTTAGTTACGTTAGCTAAAATTGTACCAATTGGATTATTTATTGTCTGCATCATTTTAGCGTTCAAAGTGGATACCTTTAAAACAGACTTTTGGGGAACCCCACAATTAGGCTCTATTGTTGATCAAATAAAACACACTATGCTTTATACGGTTTGGGTCTATTTAGGCATTGAAAGTGCGACAGTTTATGCATCACGCGCCAAGAGTATCTTAAGCATTAGTAGAGCCACCTTTTTTGGCTTTGCTATCACCAGTTTATTACTCATTTGCGTATCGGTATTATCTTTAGGCATTGTTCCACAACAGGAATTAGCAGAGATGAAAAATCCTTCAATGGCACTGGTCATTGAGCATGTTGTAGGTAGTTGGGGAGCGACTTTTATTAACATTGGACTTATTGTATCCGTGAGTGGTGGACTATTATCATGGCTACTACTTGCTGCAGAAATGCTGTTTCTAAGTGGACAAGGTGACGATCACACCGTACCGAGCTGTTTTGGCAAACTGAACAAGAAAGGAACCCCTGCCAATGCATTATATTTAACTTCTACTTTGATCAGTATACTCATCATCCTTGCTCACTTTTATCAATCTGGCTATAACACGCTGATTCAATTATCCACGTCCATGGTGCTTATTCCCTATCTGCTATCAGCCCTTTTTGTACTTAAATTGGCGATAAATCGTGGTAAAGCTTACTTAATCTTTTTAGGCTCAACGGGTTCAATTTATGGGGTATGGCTGATTTATGCAGGTGGAGTGTCTTATCTATTACTATCCATGATTTTATATGGCATTGGATTGGTATTTTATTTATACGCTAGAAAGCAAAGAGCACTACCTACTTTCAGCTTTCTACACGATAAAATCTATGCTATCACCATAATTATTTTAGCAATTACTGCCATAATCTATTTTTATGTGCTACCTAATTAACTCATAATAGAGAATTATTTTCGAAATAGATAAAAATCATTCAATAATTGTCTGAATGCTGATGAATAACGTCCATCATCATCACGCATACAAAGTTGCTCACTGAGCACTTGACCACTATTAATTAAAGAAAAAGCCAATAAGGACAATGAAAAGTTTTTATTGGCATTATATTTGACATACAACTCTTGCTGTAAAAAAAGCTGATTTGCCTTACACAGACAAATAAACTGATCAGCCATATGAAAAGGGAGAACCAAACAAAACAGACCACCTGGTTTTAACAAGCGTTTAACTGAGTTTATAAGCTGTTCAAAATTCAAACTTTCAGTATAACGAGCAAGTTGTCGTTGGCTATTGCGACAGTCAACTGCTGGGTCAAAATAAGGCGGATTTGTTACAATTAGATCATAACATGCTGCCAGATTAAGACCAAATTTATTAATATCTGCTTGTTGAGCCCTGACCGATGACAAACCTGCGTGCATACTATTTTCTTGACACTGCTTTATAGCATCCGCATTAATATCAATAGCATCAATTTGGCAAGGGTCATGAGCCAAACGTTGAGCCAACATTAATGCTATCACTCCACATCCTGTACCAATATCAAGGATTTTTTGCGGATGATGGTCAATTGGAGCCCAAGCACCAAGTAAACAACTATCCGTTGTTACCTGCATAGGACTTTTATCATGCGCAACAAAAAAACGTTTAAACGTAAAACCGCCTTTTTTTAAAGGCTCTTGATGACTATTTTTCATTTAATAACTTCTTAAATAGAGGTTTATTCGACGCAATCGCATCTGCCCAACGAGTTGGCTCAGGTAAACGATAACCTCTTAAACACAGGTTCACCCACTTTAATGCACTCTCTTGACTGACACGATGTCCTGCTGAAATAAATAAAGGATTACAATTATTTTTACTTTGCAATACCCAACCTATCTGCTGTTGTTTATCTAACAAAGCAGTTACATTGCCTGCTTGTTTTGGTAATGTTTCATATTGCCCACATAATCGTTTTTTAGCCACTCCAATGGTTGGCATGTCCAACAATAAACCAAGATGACTGGCAATTCCTAAACGTCTAGGATGGGCAAAACCTTGACCATCGACCAATAGCAAATCTGGTTTTTGCTTTATTGGTTGCCATGCTGCCAATAAAGCAGGATATTCCCGAAAGGATAAATAGCCAGGAATATAAGGAAACTCTGTTTTTAAACGAGCTATATGATATTCAACAACAGAAAATTCAGGATAACTTAGCACGACTATCGCTGCTCGAGTAATATTACCATCATCTTCAAATCCCACATCAGTACCACCAATAAAATTGATTGGTTCGTTAAAGTCATCGGACAATCTCACTTGATTAGCCAACGATAACTGGGTTTGTTTTAATTGTTGTAAATTAATAGACATTTTAATTATGATCAGTATCATTATCAGTTATGAAACAATTTTACCAGAATACGAATGCCATATACATTAGCAATTCCCACCCAACTCACCGAAGAAATCAAAAAAAGTCGTTTTATTGTCAATGCGGCGCCAGTAACCTCGGCCGAACAAGCTGCTCAATTCATTGACTCAATCAATGATCCTAATGCCACTCATAATTGCTGGGCATGGAAGATTGGACAGCAATACCGTTTTAATGATGATGGCGAACCGACCAGTACAGCGGGACGCCCTATTTTGTCAGCGATTGAAGGGCAAGATTGCGATCAAGTTGTAGTTGTCGTTACTCGTTACTTTGGTGGTATAAAATTAGGCACTGGGGGGTTAATTCGTGCATATGGTGGTTCTGCAAGTCACTGCCTTCAACAAGCGACATTGATTGAACTTATAGCACGCATTACTTTGCAATTTCATTGTTACTATAACGAATGGCCTATTATCGAAAATCGCCTTAAAGAACTTGATGCGATTATTGAAAATCAAGAATTTGATGCTGAAGGAGTAAAAGTAAGCGTAGCTATTACTAAAGATAATTCAGTGATATTACAAAAAAATATCAGTGATATTACCCGTGGCAGAGTCAATATAACCTTATAAATTTTATGCCCGATTATACTGTGAAAAAGTTTCAGGTTAACTATACGTTTTAGTAAAAAATGGGATATTGAACAAATGTATTATTTAATTGATGCCCAAAGAGATTAGACCGTTACCCCTGCTATAATCAACTTTGATTTCACAGCGGTTGCAAGCATATTACAGTTTTTTATTATTTTAGATAATTTGGTTGATGATTGCTCTGTTTGGAATTGATTTTACGATACTAATTTCGAACAATAATGTGGTTACATGGATATTTAAATTGTGTAACAATAAATTTTGGTCATTGAAATGAGATTCATTATTGAATTTAAAATAACTATTCAGCCAAATATAAAATGATTACTGTTGCAAGATGCATAATTGATTTTGTTGGTATCCAACTATCACTGCTATTATCCTACTTAAAATTAGACTTTATCATAAAACAAATTATTGAAATACAATATGTTATCTAGACAAGGCAGGTATTTCTTTCAAACCATAAAATTTTATATTAGTATTAACTAATCCATTATTGAATGGCCATATGGTAAGCTCCACTAATATAAAAAAACACTAGTATTAAGTAGATCATATTAGGTTTTGAATTGACAGTAAGATAGACCTATCATTGATTTAAATAATATTTAAAATGTATTTCAATCTTCATCATGGTTTCCTTATACGCCTTTCAATGGTATCATTTTCCTTTTTACTTAAGTATCAACTAACATACTGAACTTAGCACCAGCATATTAATACAATAACTGTTTAGTGTATGGATTTAATTAAGTGATTTTTACCTGATATAGGCGTTGCCTCAATCATTTGCTCATCTGATTCAGATTCATCTTCAAGTTCACCAACTGTATTTGACTCATCATTATTCTCTGCATTTACGCCTTCATCAGATAGAGTTGAACCTGATTGCGTTTCAACTTCTTCAGTATTAATTAAGTACGTCGGATTAGCTTGAATTACATTTGCTGTCCTGACATTTAATGCAGTTACATCATTAATACTTAGCACTACAAAAATACTTGCACTGATCAACAAAATCTTGCAATAGAAAGATTTATCTAACATTAATTCAGATAAGCCCGATGCAAGATTAGAGACGGACTGAAAACACTTTTGGGGATTTAAAGAAGAATCTAAATTATGATCTCCTACAAACCAACTGCACTTTAACATCTTATTACTTCCTCCCGACAAATGATTGCTTTTTTATAAATGCAATCTTATGTTGCGAAGTATAATATTTTAAAAAAAATTAGCAAACTTATCTTAGAAAGATTTGTTAACTAATGTAAAATCAATTAATTGCAGGGACCTTTTTTTATTTCCAAACTCTATAATTTTTTGAACTTTTCTTATATAATATCATCTTTATTGATTAAATTTCACACAGCTCATTAGCTTATAATAATTGCTGTTCCTACTAAAATTAAGTGATATATTAATAGTGCAAATTATCATCCCTTTTGTACCAAAACAATATAATTAAACAAATAAGTTTAAATAATAAAATTAGAACCTAGAAATAAAAATTTACCTTTTTTAGATCATTATATACAAGCAACTAGATCGCCAACTTGTTCATCGACTAATTTTATGAGTTCTAGTATTTTCTCATCACCATCAATAAAAATGTAAACATTGTCTAAACGAGGATAGTATTGTTTGAAAAATTTTCCACTTTTTTGTACTTGCAGGACAAAAATAGAAAACTAAAGCATCTTTACTGCATCCTATAGCCATAAAATCATCCTAATAAAATACACCGTCCATGTCTATTGATTTTATACAAATACCTTATTCAAAAAAAACACAATAACATTCAACTGCCCATGTAACTTCTTTGTAAAGTTTTTTAATTGATTATATTTCGAAATAGATTTGTACGTAATGCCTAATAAGATAGATTATAACAACTATACCTACTAATGGGATTAAATTAATAAGCTGTGTTAACTGGTTATTTAAAGTGAAAAACGGTGCAAAAGAAAACATACCAATATAAAAGCAACGACCTAACCAGCTAATACCATAAAAGCATATTTAAGGAAATGCAGGCGATGAATTGTACCTAGAATTTTTACAAATATCGCCTGTTGTGAATTGAATATAAAGCTGCGTTTAAATAGAAAATGAGCTTCATTAGGAGCAAGAGCATAATAAGGTTTATTAATTCTTTTTTTCATTGATATTCCTATATATTGTTTTGTATATGGCTTGCATCAATATTATAAAACACAATGATTAATTGAAAATTAACCTTATTATTTTATTTAAAATTTAATAGAAATGAACTAATTATATCTACAATTTTAAACCTGAACATCCTATACTCATAAGTTTTATCTTCGTATCTTTATATAAAACTTTACTTCTACCAACTAGCTAAAGTAATTATGATTACTTATCAGATCTTAATTACCATCTACCATGTATACTGAACCATCACCCCAAGTTCCAACATAGTAATTGTTTTTATAATATGTTAATGCAACTGCTCCCGATAAAGATGAAGCTAAATTTGTTACCTTTTTCGTTTTTACATCAATTTGTCGCAACATTCCAGCACCATTATCAATGACCGCCACAACATTTGATGAAATTGTTGCAATACCAACTCCTGGACGAGTGAATTGATCACCTAATTCAGTTTTATTACCGTTAGGTTCAATCATGGTTAAACGACCGCTATATTGAGATACAACTAAGCTATTATCAGCAAGTTGAGTAACACCAACTGGAGTAGTCAATCCTCGTGCTACGATAGTCTTTTGTTTCGTGTCTAAATCAAGTGATACAATTTCACCCGTTGAACGATTAGTGACTAATAGTCTACCATCATTAGAAAAAGCGATACCGGTAGGCGTATGATAGCCGTCTGATATTTTTTGTGATTGACCGTTCGGCGTAATTTTTAAAATATAATCACCACTATAAGATGAAACATATACATTATCTTGTTTATCAATGACTATTCCTGAAGGAGAAGAGATACCTCTATAAAAGGTCTCATGTTCACCATTCTCTTTAACTTTTACGATTGAACTACCAGACCAATTGGTCACATACATCACGCCTGAACTATCAAAAGCGATTCCTGTTGGGGCATTAAAGCCCGAAGCTAACTTTGTTGAAGTTGCCATACTAAATCCTGCAAAAAAGAAGCAAAACATAAATAGAAAGAAATGTGATAATCTTTTTTTCATAACGAGTTTCCTTAATAATTAGCTGCTACACTTTGGTTAAAATAATTGTGATTGTTTATAAAATCTTACTTACCATCTACCATGTATACTGAACCATCACCCCAAGTTCCAACATAATAATTGTTTTTATAATATGCTAATGCAACTGCTCCCGATAAAGATGAAGCTAAATTTGTTACCTTTTTCGTTTTTACATCAATTTGTCGCAACATTCCAGCACCATTATCAATGACCGCCACAACATTTGATGAAATTGTTGCAATACCAACTCCTGGACGAGTGAATTGATCGCCTAATTCAGTTTTATTACCGTTAGGTTCGATCATGGTTAAACGACCGCTATATTGAGATACAACTAAGCTATTATCAGCAAGTTGAGTAACACCAACTGGAGTAGTCAATCCTCGTGCTACGATAGTCTTTTGTTTCGTGTCTAAATCAAGTGATACAATTTCACCCGTTGAACGATTAGTGACTAATAGTCGACCATCATTAGAAAAAGCGATACCGGTAGGGGTTTGATAGCCGTCTGATATTTTTTGTGATTGACCGTTTGGCGTAATTTTTAAAATATAATCACCACTATAAGATGAAACATATACATTATCTTGTTTATCAATGACTATTCCTGAAGGAGAAGAGATACCTCTATAAAAGGTCTCATGTTCACCATTCTCTTTAACTTTTACAATTGAACTACCAGACCAATTGGTCACATACATCACGCCTGAACTATCAAAAGCGATTCCTGTTGGGGCATTAAAGCCCGAAGCTAACTTTGTTGAAGTTGCCATACTAAATCCTGCAAAAAAGAAGCAAAACATAAATAGAAAGAAATGTGATAATCTTTTTTTCATAACGAGTTTCCTTAATAATTAGCTGCTACACTTTGGTTAAAATGATTGTGATTGCTTATAAAATCTTACTTACCATCTACCATGTATACTGAACCATCACCCCAAGTTCCAACATAGTAATTGTTTTTATAATATGCTAATGCAACTGCTCCCGATAAAGATGAAGCTAAATTTGTTACCTTTTTCGTTTTTACATCAATTTGTCGCAACATTCCAGCACCATTATCAATGACCGCCACAACATTTGATGAAATTGTTGCAATACCAACTCCTGGAACTTCGAATTGATCACCTAATTCAGTTTTATTACCGTTAGGTTCGATCATGGTCAAACGACCGCTATATTGAGATACAACTAAGCTATTATCAGCAAGTTGAGTAACACCAACAGGCGTATTCAATCCTCGTGCTACGATAGTCTTTTGTTTCGTGTCTAAATCAAGTGATACAATTTCACCAGTTGAACGATTAGTGACTAATAGTCTACCATCATTAGAAAAAGAGATACCGGTAGGGGTTTGATAGCCCTCTGATATTTTTTGTGATTGGCCGTTCGGCGTAATTTTTAAAATATAGTCATCACTATAAGATGAAACATAGATATTATCTTGTTTGTCAATGACTATTCCTGCTGGAGAAGAGATACCTGTATAAACGGTCTCATGTTCACCATTCTCTCTAACTTTTACAATTGAATCACCAGACCAATTGGTCACATACATCACACCAGAGCTATCAAAAGCGATTCCTGTTGGGGCATTAAAGCCCGAAGCTAACTTTGTTGAATTTGCCATACTAAATCCTGCATAAAAGAAGCAAAACATAAATAGAAAGAAATGTGATAATCTTTTTTTCATAACGAGTTTCCTTAATAATTAACTGCTACATTTTTAATGTATTGAATACCAACAATAGCTAAGATTAGAATAATGATCCCACTCCAAACCATGCTTTGATAAACTATACCCAATAGATAAGTGCCAATAATGCCTCACGTCAAACAAGAGATTAGACATTGATTCAATGAACAAAATAACATTTAGAGATTGATTAAGCTTAAGAGAGGGTAACTAACAAAACAAGAATTGAAAAATACATATTTTGTTATACGAAATTCGTATTGTAGAAAAAACAATATAAACTAATGTAAAAAGGAAAGATCTTATTCATAATAATGATTCGATTGAGCTAAGATAAATAGCAAAGTCATTTGAACATCTGTTAAGTAACTTATGAGGAATAGTAAATTTATAGATATTGATAGCAAAAAATTAACAAATATTTAACAATAATTTTTTGCTGTCTGCGAAAAACTTCATTTTTCTGGTGCAGCTGAAAAACTAGGTATAAGCCCCTACTTTCAACTCAAATAAAAATTTGGAAGAAACCTTACAAAGTACACTTTTTTTAAAAAACTCACACAACATCGTATTATCCAAAGATGAGGAAATACTAAAATCAAAAGCAAAATTATTAAGTGATCTCCTAGCTAAAGTAAAATAAACAAAACTAACTATTTTGAAAAGTTATTATAGGAATAACTAAAACATTAGTTTTTAAATATATTAATTTTTTATTTACCTTTATTTGGCACCATAAACCTAAAAATCACGTCGATTAATAAAGGCATTATTGATTTTTTAATTTAAGTTTAAACCATAGAATATGGTTAATTTAAAGAAATTATTTTCTACCCTTTCCTTAAAATTTATACTACTTCATTGACAATAATAATGACCTGAATAAAAAATTTATCTGGTAATATTTTTTAGGAGATATTGTGAGCATCATTCTGAATGACTTTATGATTTTTTAAGAGTTAGATCGTTTTTAACAAATATTGCTTGCCAGCATTAAAACCATTACAATGAGGCACAATTAACCACTATTTTTTATTTTTATGATTACCTATACTGATGCCACTTTAGACGATTTGCCCTTTATTGTTGATGTTTATAACTCTACCATTGCTAGCCGTCAAATTACGGCCGATTTGGAGCCGGTGTCAGTTGAAAGTCGAGTAGTTTGGTTTAATCAGCATAATCCTAAAAATCGACCTATTTGGTTAATCAAATATTCCAATCAACCATGTGGTTGGGTAAGTTTATCCTCTTTTTATGGTCGTGCAGCTTTTGAAAAAACAGTTGAGATCAGTTTGTATCTACATGAGGATTTTAGAGGAAAAAAAATTGGTCAAACAACCATCGAACGCATTGAATTATTTGCCAAACAAGCTGGTATTGAATCCATATTCAGCTATGTCTTTGGGCATAATCTTCCTAGTATGAATCTATTTAAAAAAATGAATTATCAACAATGGGCATTATTACCTAAAATTGCCGAACTTGATGGCGTTAAACGTGATTTAGTTATTTTAGGAAAGCATCTGGATTAAATCACCTATCTGTTTTTATCTATTTTGTTTTTTTATAGGAAAACTCAAAACATGAGCTTTTTAAAATATTTCCAATTTTTATATCATCAAGCCAAAATTACCAGCATTTTAGTAGTAATTAATGTTGCATGGTTTATTATTTCTCGCATTTTTGATATGCGAGGATTATCAGATTTTAGTCAAAGTAAGTTTTTAATTGACTGGGGAGCTGATGTTGCCCAACTTACATTTTCTGGTGAATATTGGCGACTTTTTACTAATATTTTCATGCATGTAGGATTAGCACATCTTACTATGAATATGTTAGCACTATGGAGTATTGGCGTTATTTTAGAAAAATTAATACCTCCTTTAGCCTTTATTGGAATCTATTTGCTATCGGGTTTATTTGGAAGTTTAGCAAGTGATGTTGCCACAATACATATTAATGTCATTAGCTGCGGCGCTTCAGGGGCAATTTTAGGTATCATCACCGCCCTACTTGCTTACTCATTGATTAATCGTACTGATTTACAAGAGATGCCTATCAAATCCATTGTGGTGAGTTTATTACTCACTGCTGGATTGGGTTTATTACCTTCTATTGATAATATGGCACATATTGGTGGTGCAATAACCGGGTTTATCTTAGGAGGATTAATCACGCTTTGTTTGAAAAAATTTCGATATCAAAGCCAAATCTGTACAATATTAACAGTCCTAATCTTTGCCAGTGCAATTCTAATTTTATATTGGGGTTATCAGCATTATCAATATGATTTTTTGATAAATGGTTATAGGTATTAATAAAAAAAGGCGCATCAAAGGTGAAGTGACCCCATAAAGTTGGACACTTTTATTAAGCGGCTTGTAAGGCCTGATTTCGATATTCAACTGGAGTCAGGCCTTTTAATTTGGCTTTAATCCGTTTGGTGTTGTAGTATTCTATATATTCTTCTATTTTTTCAATCAATTCATCTG
>NZ_JACFPU010000035.1:0-569 GCF_016101825.1 Gilliamella sp. B14384G12
GTCGTAACAAGGTAACCGTAGGGGAACCTGCGGTTGGATCACCTCCTTACGAAGAGCTCGTAAGTGTTCACACAGATTGTTTGTTAAGAAAAGAGTCACTTTATTGGGTCTGTAGCTCAGGTGGTTAGAGCGCACCCCTGATAAGGGTGAGGTCGGTGGTTCAAGTCCACTCAGACCCACCAATTCAACTTAATTTTTGCTGATTTTGGCTTTAACGGGTTGAAGAAGTGAAATAAAATGGGGCTATAGCTCAGCTGGGAGAGCGCCTGCCTTGCACGCAGGAGGCCAGCGGTTCGATCCCGCTTAGCTCCACCATTAAAGAAGTCTCTTTTTGAATTAAATTATGTTTGTATTTACTTGAAGTCGCGAGATGGTAAAGTGAATAGAAGTATAAAGCTCTTTAACAATTAGGAACAAGCTGAAAGAAACGAGTTCTCGTTTTTATGTTGAGCTGATGTATGAAGATATGTTGGTTAGTATAAGAAAGAGAAAAAAGCGTAATGAAAACCAAGACAACTGTGAGTTGTAAGGTTAAGAAATTAAGCGTACACGGTGGATGCCTAGGCAAT
>NZ_JACFPU010000036.1:0-567 GCF_016101825.1 Gilliamella sp. B14384G12
ATAAACATTATCCTAAAGACTTAGCAAAATTTAAACCAGTAGATAAAGACGATGACTTAACCAATCTTCGTTTTGGCAATAATACGCTTATCGAAATAGGACGCACTGATGACCAATTTGGTCGTACTTTAGAGATGATTGCAAAACTAACTGGATGCGGGGGATTTATTTTCACTTTTTATGCTGGAATACAGCTTTTTCTCGATATTAATCCTTATTCTATATATAGTGATGTAGCCTTTTCTTTGGGTGTGATTATCTTTTCTTTACTTGCATTATTTTTATTTCTAATGCAATTAGCAAAAGTCATTATTTGGCCTGCCGACTACCCAGTACGTTTTAACCGTAAAACCGGCAAAGTTTATGTGTACGAGCCAATGTTAAGTAAACGACTTTATTATTTTCCCTTAAGGGAAATAAGAAAGCTTTATAAACCCGTTATAAAAGTTTATGACTGGCAATCAATTGACGGAATGGTTTCGCGTCACGGCTTCTTTTTTCAGCAGGAGATTTTTGCGGCAGTGATCGACCGACAAACCGATACCCTGATAGATTACTTTAGCTTAT
>NZ_JACFPU010000037.1:0-567 GCF_016101825.1 Gilliamella sp. B14384G12
CCACCATGTAGTCATTAATTGCCATTGCCATACTATCAAAACTTGATAAATAGGCCTTACCTTTATCGGTTGGCTTTTTTAATCCGAATAAACAGTAATTAAACCAGATTTGCATGCTGTTCCAATCATCGGATTCATCTTTAAATATGCTTAAGATAACCATTGATACAAAAGCGGCAACTACTGCTAAAACAAATAATCCACCAGCAATTGGTCCACCTAATAAACTTAACAATCCCACAGATTGCATCAAGTAAATAAAACCGGAAAACATTTGTAAACCGCCAACTATCATATATGCTGTCCCTACTTTACCCCCTTTTGACCATCCTTTCATCATTAGCATACCACCTTCGATAACTGTGATCACTGAGGTTACTATACCAAAAACGCCTGAAACGGCTACTGATGTTTTAAGTACGCCATTACTAAACATTCTTAGAGTTCTACTGGCATCTAAAATCCCTCTAAATATCGGTGCCAGAGTGTTATTGAGAAAGACCATAACTTCATTAATTAAGGAGGAATAATTTGCCAGCATTTTACAATATCCAAACTTAGCGTCAC
>NZ_JACFPU010000038.1:0-559 GCF_016101825.1 Gilliamella sp. B14384G12
ATAAGCTAAAGTAATCTATCAGGGTATCGGTTTGTCGGTCGATCACTGCCGCAAAAATCTCCTGCTGAAAAAAGAAGCCGTGACGTGAAACCATTCCGTCAATTGATTGCCAGTCATAGACTTTTATAACAGGTTTATAAAGCTTTCTTATCTCCCTTAAGGGAAAATAATAAAGGCGTTTACTTAACATTGGCTCGTACACATAGACTTTGCCGGTTTTACGGTTAAAACGCACTGGGTAATCTGCTGGCCAAATAACGACTTTTGCTAATTGCATTAGACAAAAAATAAATAAAAGCAAAGAAAATAGAATAAATACTAAAGAAAATGATGTGCTACTGTATGCAGGATTTTGAAATAACGATATTCCCACATAAAGAATAAACAAAGCACCTCCACATCCAACTAATTTCACCACCATCTCTAAAGTACGATTAATTTGACCAAGAGTGCGTCCTATTTCAATAAGGGATCATTACCAAAACGAAGATTGGTTAAGTCATCGTCTTTATCTACTGGTTTAAATTTTGCTAAGTCTTTAGGATAATGTTTATACCCC
>NZ_JACFPU010000039.1:0-558 GCF_016101825.1 Gilliamella sp. B14384G12
CACCATGCGTTTCAAACCGGAAATAGACCCCCACATCAGCAAGCAGTCTTTGAATAAACTCAAGGTCACTCTCCTGCCACTGGGTAATAAATTCACGTTTAGGGTATTGCTCTTTAAGTGCTAAACGATAATCAATCCCGGTATAACCATGACCACGCAAGATTTCTTCAACGACGCTGATAACGCTTTGATTCTGAAAAATAGCACAGTTATGACTTAATGCCAGTTTGGCTAATTGCGATGACAAAACCACCTGATAACGAGCCTCGTCATTACTCACCGATAATTGACTGAACTGGGTAATCACACCATAAAAAGTGCGTGAACCGCCTTGAGATAATAGTGAGTTTAACGGATTAAGTGGATTAAACTGGGCTAAAGAATTAAGTGAATCGAGTGGATTAGATTGTTTAAGCTTATCTAACTGTTTTAATGGTTCAGCTTGTTTTAATGCATCTAATGGATTAGAAGAGGTTAAGGAATTAAGTGCATCAAGTCCTTTCGTTGCAATATCACTTAAATTGTTAGAATTTGCCGGGTTAAAACTCAAACGGGCAT
>NZ_JACFPU010000040.1:0-548 GCF_016101825.1 Gilliamella sp. B14384G12
ATGATTTCGACCAATATTGGGCAAAGTTTAATAATCAATTAAAACTTGAAGAGTACAATCGCTTTGCTGATAAAGTAAAACAGTATGAGAAAATTAAAAAGAATAATGGTCGAGATTACACCCTTTATTGTCGCTGGTTATTTTGCGATAAGTTGTCTGCCTCTGATTTTTTTTCGGGTAGAAAACATCAATTTGAAAATAAGGAAGAGATTACTTTTCCTGAGCAAAAAATATCCAGTTTTAATACTGTTAAATTTTGGGAGCAGGAGTTCAATTATGATAACCAAGATATCCATAATGATATATTAAATGATTCAATTCAGATATTTAGAACGCAAGGTAACAGTTATTATGATATGGGATTATGGGACGAACTCCTATCCAGTGATGAGACTTATTTTCATAAAGTCATTGCAGGAAAAAATCCTTCTTTTTGGAAAGAGGGTGATATCAAATCACTAGTGGATAAAGGCAACGAGCTCAACAATTTTTTAATTGAACATTGCCTTATTAATCCGATTATGGCTTTAGCACAATCACAGGCAATT
>NZ_JACFPU010000041.1:0-538 GCF_016101825.1 Gilliamella sp. B14384G12
GTTAAATAATAAAAATAATCTTGTGAAAAATTTGATATTGACTCCAAAATAGCATTGTAATCCTCTTTATCTTCCTCAAGAAACTGTCTCTCTTTTTCCAAATCAAGTAAATTATCATATTTAGCTCGTTCTTTCGCAATTTTTTCTTTAGTAGCTTGTACAATAGTATTCTCTAATCGAAATGCTCGAACATCTTTATAAAAGATATTTGTTTTATTTGTTTTAGGATCGTTTTTTTCTTCTAGATGTTTTCGCTTCTCTTCTTCACTCATGGGGATTTCAATATACCCCTGATTTAAATAGGTTTTTGTTTCAGTCCAACTAAGTGTTATATCTCTAGAATCCCAACGCCCTGTATAAATATAATCATAATAAGTAATATCTTTTGCTTTAGATATCTCTATCGATTCAATTTGGTTTCGATAATCATTAATAAGTGATAATGTTTTACGTAGGTGAAGACGCTCTTCACTAAAATACTTGCTTTTAGCAACTGAAGTTTTCACTACCGCATGATAAGCTGGCTTATATTCTTCTA
>NZ_JACFPU010000042.1:0-531 GCF_016101825.1 Gilliamella sp. B14384G12
TTAACCAATCTTCGTTTTGGCAATAATACTTTTATTGAAATAGGACGCACTGATGACCAATTTGGTCGTACTTTAGAGATGATTGAAAAGCTAAGTGGATGTGGGGCATTTCTTTTCGCCCTTTATATTGGAATACAGCTTTTTCTCGATATTAGACTTTATTCTATATATGGTTATGGAGCCTTTCCTTTAGGATTGATTATTGTTTCTTTGTTTGCATTATTTTTATTTCTAATGCAATTAGCAAAAGTTATTATTTGGCCAGCCGACTACCCGGTACGTTTTAACCGTAAAACCGGCAAAGTCTATGTGTTTGAGCCAATGTTAAGTAAACGACTTTATTATTTTCCCTTAAGGGAGATAAGAAAGCTTTATAAACCCGTTATAAAAGTTTATGACTGGCAATCAATTGACGGAATGGTAACGCGTAATGGCTTCTTTTTGCGGCAGGAGATTTTTGCGGCAGTGATCGACCGACAAACCGATACCCTGATAGATTACTTTAGCTTATGGGATAACGCCAATTACGTC
>NZ_JACFPU010000043.1:0-515 GCF_016101825.1 Gilliamella sp. B14384G12
TTCAGTAAAAAAATCAGATTGAAACAATCGATATTTCGCTTTCATAGAATTGTAATAAACGATCTAGGATTAACTGATCGAAAAATTATATCGCAAATTATGTAGCTACATGACAGATATGAAACATCTTAATGTAGCCAGTTAAACACTGAAATCGTTTAATTCTGATTAAAACCAAAGGTGCCAAATGGCACCTTTTTTATATTTTAATTTTGTTAAAAAGTTTCAGGTCATGCCTACATTTCAGTAAAAAATCAGATTGAAAAAATCAATATTTCGCTTTCATAGAATTGTAAGAAACGCTCTAGGATTAACTGATCGAAAAATTATATCGCAAATTATGTAGCTACATGACAGATATAAAACGTATTAATGTAGTTAGTTAAGCATTGAAATCGTTTAATTTTAATTAAAACCAAAGGTGCTAAATGCACCTTTTTATATTTTAATTTTGTAAAAAAGTTTCAGGTCATGCCTACGTTTCAGTAAAAAAATCAGATTGAAACAATCGATAT
>NZ_JACFPU010000044.1:0-513 GCF_016101825.1 Gilliamella sp. B14384G12
CGAGTGGCACACTGGATAACGGCGTTGAAAGTGTCTGGGATATAACCTTACACAGTCAGATGGTGGAAGCTTCGGTACAAGTACAGGATTATAACTACCGAGATGCGCAGGCGAATTTACTGGGTGAAGTTAACAGCCAACAAAAAGATAACACCACTTATGGCACTGATTACCGTTATGATGAGCACTATAAAGGATTAAATAGTAATAGTAACAGCAATAATGGAATTGATAGTGACACCAACAATAATAATGATGACGATGATGATGAAAACAGTGGTGATATCGATACCGGCGACAGTAACGGCAATAATAACGATAATAGTCGCGATAACAACAGTGATATTAGCACTAACTCTGGTAATACGAGTAATGGTGTTGAAAGTGGTGAATGGTATGCCCGCATTCGCCATGAACATGCCATTAGTCGTCAAATTGTTATTCGGGGTAAAAGTAATCAGGCCAATTTAGCTCCGGGTCAACATATCCGCATCAAAGGCAGTACGATTGCCG